>DASQLI010000176.1:0-44972 GCA_035630075.1 Microlunatus sp. | reverse complement strand
CTGTGGGGCGGATCGGCCGACCTGGCCGAGTCGAACAACACCACGATGGAGGGCGAGCCGAGCTTCCTGCCGACCGACCGTCAGTCGAAGATGTTCCCCGGCAACCCTTACGGCCGCACGATCCACTTCGGCATCCGCGAGCACGCCATGGGCTCGATCATGAACGGGATCAAGGCGCACGGCGGCACCCGTCCGTACGGCGGCACGTTCCTGCAGTTCTCCGACTACATGCGCCCGGCCGTCCGGCTCGCCTCGCTGATGCGGCTGCCGGTGATCTACGTCTGGACCCACGACTCGATCGGCCTGGGCGAGGACGGCCCCACCCACCAGCCGATCGAGCACCTGGCCGCCCTGCGCGCCATTCCCGGCCTGGATGTCGTCCGACCGGCCGACGCCAACGAGACCGCTGCCGCCTGGACGGCGATCCTGCGCAACACCGACCGCCCGGCCGGTCTCTGCCTGAGCCGGCAGGCGCTGCCGATCGTGCCGCGGGGCACCGACGGCTTCGCCGACACCTCCGAGGTGGCCAAGGGCGCCTACGTGCTCAAGGACGCTCCGTCGATCGGTGAGGGGGGAGAACCCGAGGTGATCTTGATCGGGACCGGGTCCGAGGTGCAGTACGCCGTCGCCGCGCAGGAGCAGCTGGCCGGCGAGGGGATATCCGCCCGCGTCGTGTCGATGCCGTGCCGCGAATGGTTCGACGAGCAGGACTCCGGGTACCGAGACTCCGTGATCCCGCCGAGCGTCAAAGCCCGCGTCAGCGTCGAGGCCGCCGTGCCGATGGGCTGGCGGGAGATCGTCGGCGACGCCGGCCGGGTGATCAGCATCAACCACTACGGCGCCAGCGCGTCGGCCGGCACGCTGTTCTCCGAGTTCGGCTTCTCCGGCGACACGGTCGCCGCGGCCGCCAAGGAGAGCATCGCCGCGGCCTCGTCCACCGACGCCCCGACCCATCGCGGACCGAGCGGCCCCAAGTCGACGGCCGATCAGGAACCAGACGCCGGCGTCACCATCAGCTGAGTCTGCCGACCCAGCAAGCACCACCCATTCGGGCAAGGAAGTGATGATCATGAGTGAACGACTCAAGGCCCTCGCGGACGCGGGCGTCTCCATCTGGCTGGACGACCTGTCCCGCGAACGTCTGAACACCAGCAACCTGGCCGACCTGGTCGCCGACTCGTCGGTGGTCGGGGTGACCACCAACCCGACCATCTTCGCCTCGGCGTTGAGCAAGGGCGACGCGTACGACGAGCAGACCGCCGAGCTGGCCGCCCGGGACAGCAGCGTCGAGGACACCATCAAGGCCCTCACCACCGACGACGTCCGGAACGCCTGCGACGTGCTGGCCGCCACGGCAGCCGCCACCAACGGGGTCGACGGCCGGGTCTCGATCGAAGTCGAGCCCGGACTGGCTCGCGACGCCGACGCCACCATCGCGCAGGCCCAGGACCTGTGGAAGATCGTCGACCGGCCCAACCTGCTGATCAAGATCCCGGCCACCATGGCCGGGCTGCCCGCGATCACGGCGGTGATCGCCGAAGGCATCAGCGTGAACGTGACGTTGATCTTCTCGCTCCAGCGGTACGAGGCGGTGATCGACGCCTACCTCAGTGGACTGGAGCAGGCCGCGGCCAACGGCCACGACCTGAGTCGGATCCACTCGGTGGCCTCGTTCTTCGTGTCCCGGGTGGACACCGAGGTCGACAAGCGGCTCGACGCCATCGGTACCGACGAAGCCAGGGCGCTGAAGAGCAAGGCCGCCATCGCCAACGCGCGGCTGGCGTACGAGCTGTTCCAGCAGGCGTTCGCCACCGACCGGTGGGCGGCGTTGGAGGCGCAGGGAGCGAATAAGCAGCGCCCGCTGTGGGCTTCGACCGGGGTCAAGGACCCGGATCTGCCGGACACGCTCTACGTCAGCGAGCTGGTGGTGGCGGGCACCGTGAACACGATGCCGGAGAAGACGCTGCAGGCCTTCGCCGACCACGGCGAGGTCGACGGCGACCAGGTCACCGGACGCGCCGATGAGGCCCGCCAGGTGATGGCCGGGCTGGAGCGGCTGGGGATCAGCTACGACGACGTGGTCGAGGTGCTGGAGACCGAGGGCGTCGAGAAGTTCGACAAGTCGTGGGGTGAGCTGGTCGCCACCGTCGAAGGCGCGTTGGACGAGGCCAGGGCGAAGGTCTCGGAGAAGGAGTGACCCCGCCGACGACCGAGCGGGTCAACCCGCTCCGTGATCCGCTCGACCGTCGAATGCCCCGGATCGCCGGTCCCTGTGTCCTGGTGATCTTCGGCGTCACCGGCGATCTCTCCACCAAGAAGCTGATGCCCGCGGTGTACGACCTGGCCAACCGCGGGCTGCTGCCGCCCGGCTTCGCCCTCGTCGGGTTCGCCCGCCGGGAGTGGGAGCACCAGGACTTCGCCAAGATCGTGCACGACGCCGTCCGGCAGCACGCGCGCACACCGTTCCGCGAGGAGGTGTGGAAGCAGCTCAGCGAGGGCATCCGGTTCGTCCCGGGCGAGATCGGGGACGACGACTCCGTCCGCCGGCTCCGGAACACCATCGCCGAGCTGGACGAGGCCCGCGGTACCGGGGGCAACCATGCCTTCTACCTGTCCATCCCGCCGGGACTGTTCCAGACGGTGGTGGACCAGCTGCGCGAGCACGGGCTGGCCGAGCAGCACTACGGCCAGTGGAGCCGGGTGGTGATCGAGAAGCCCTTCGGGCACAACCTGGCCAGCGCTCGCGAGCTCAACCGGGTCGTGTCCAGCGTGTTCCCGTCGTCCTCGGTGTTCCGCATCGACCACTACCTGGGCAAGGAGACGGTCCAGAACCTGTTGGCCCTCCGGTTCGCCAACCAGCTGTTCGAGCCGGTGTGGAACAACAACTACGTGGATCACGTGCAGATCACCATGGCCGAGGACATCGGCATCGGCGGCCGGGCCGGCTACTTCGACGGCATCGGGATCGCCCGGGACGTCATCCAGAACCACCTGCTGCAGCTGCTGGCGCTGACCGCCATGGAGGAGCCCACCTCCTTCGATGCCGCCCAGCTCCGCGCGGAGAAGCAGAAGGTGCTGGCGGCGGCCCGACCGCCGGAGCGGATGGACCTGCACACCGCCCGGGGTCGCTACACCGGTGGCTGGCAGGGCGGCACCAAGGTGGCTGGCTACCTCGAGGAGAAAGGGATCCCATCCACCACCACGACCGAGACCTTCGCCGCGATCCGGGTCGACATCGACAACCGGCGGTGGGCCGGGGTCCCGTTCTACCTGCGGACCGGCAAGCGCCTGGCCCGGCGGGTGACCGAGATCGCCCTGGGGTTCAAGCGTGCACCGCACCTGCCGTTCACCGCCACCGACACCGAGGAGCTCGGCTACAACGCGCTGGTGCTGCGGATCCAACCGGACGAGGGCGTGACGCTGCGCTTCGGTGCCAAGGTGCCCGGCACCCAGATGGAGATTCGCGAGGTGAACATGGACTTCGCCTACGGCGGGTCGTTCACCGAGTCCTCGCCGGAGGCGTACGAACGGCTCATCCTCGACGTGCTGCTGGGCGATCCCCCGCTGTTCCCCCAGCACGAGGAGGTCGAGCTGTCCTGGCAGATCCTGGACCCGATCCTGGACTACTGGGCCAGTGTCAAGGAGCCGCCGCAGGACTACGAGCCGGGCGGTTGGGGCCCGGCCTGCGCCACCGAGATGCTGGCCCGGGACGGGCACGTCTGGAGGCGGCCATGAAGGAGAACAGAGTGAGCGCAGCGAACACCGGCCCCTGCAGCGAGCAGCGATGATCATCACGCTGACCGACACCACGACCGCCCGCATCTCCTCGGCTCTGCTGCGCGCTCGCCGCAGCGCCGGCAGCCCGGCCATGGGCTTGGTCCTGACCCTGCTGGTCGTGTGTCAGGAGAAGGAGTACGAGTCGGCGCTCAAGGCCGCCATGGAGAGCGGCCGTGAGCACCCGGCCCGGATCCTGCTGGTCGTGCACGCCTCCGGGCGGGTGGCTTCGCTCGACGCCGAGGTGCGGATCGGTGAGGGGACGCCGGGCGAGGTGGTGGTCATCCGGATGTACGGGCCGTTGGCCTCGCACCCGGCCTCGGTGGTCCGGCCGTTGCTGCTGCCCGACTCACCCGTGGTGATCTGGTGGCCGGGCAAGGCGCCGGCGAACATCGCCGACGACGAGCTGGCCGGGCTGGCTGTCCGACGGGTCACCGACGCAGCGGCCGCCAAGCGGCCGTTGGCCGAGCTGAAGACTCGGGCGGTCACCTATCAGCCGGGCGACACCGATCTGTCCTGGACCAGGCTCACGCGGTGGCGGGCGCTGCTCGCCGCTGCCCTGGACCAGTACCCGGCCAGGATCCTGGCCGCCACGGTGGAGGCCGAGCGGAACAGTCCGTCGGCGGACCTGCTCGCCGCCTGGCTGCAGTCCTGTCTGAAGGTCAAGGTGGCTCGCAAGAACTCGGCCGGTCCAGGTCTGACAGCCGTGCGGATGACCACGGCCGCCGGTGACATCGCCATCACCCGCTCCGACGGCCTGCTGGCCTCCTACACCGTGCCCGGTCAGCCCGAGCGTTTGGTCGCCCTCAAGCGGCGCGAGACCACCGACTTGATCACCGAAGAGCTCCGGCGGATGGACGACGACGACGTGTACGCGCATGCGCTGCTCGCGCTGCAGCAGTACACCCAGGGGGCGTCGCCGGGGAGGACCGCCTCGGTCCGACCGTCAGCGAAGAACGCTGCCAGCACCCGAGCCGTGGCTCCGGAGACGGTGCCGGCCTCGAGCCGAGGTCCGGCGCGCAAGGCGACCGGGAAGCGCCCCACCCCCCGGAAGACCGAGGCCAAGAAGGCCACCGCGACCAGCGCGGCAGCCGCGAAGGCGACCAGCAAGAAGGCGACCACGCGGAAGGCACCGGCGAAGAAGGTACCGGCGGCCCAGACGACGGTTCGGGCCACCGCCGAGAAGGCTGCGGCAGCGAAGGCACCCGTGAAGCGGACCCCCACCGAGCGGACGACGGCCAAGCGCGCCGCGAAGAAGACAGCAGCGAGCCAGGAAGGCTGAGTGATGGCATCCGGGGCCGAGATCCTGATCCATGCGAGGGCGGATGACGTGGCCGAGGCGCTGGCAGCCCGGCTGATGGCCCGGCTGACCGAGTTGCAGCGTGATGCCCTCACGCCGCAGGTGGCACTGACCGGCGGTCGGATCGCGACGAAGGCGTACGAACGACTGGGCACGGAGGGGGGCAGCTCGGCGGTGAGCTGGAGTCGGGTCGGTCTGTGGTGGGGCGACGAGCGGTTCGTGCCGGCCGACGACGCCGACCGGAACGCCCGCCAGGCCCTCACCGCGCTGGCCGGTCTTCCCCTCGACCTGGAGCACGTGCACCCGATGCCGGCGTCCGGTGACGGGCTCGACCTGGACGCCGCCGCGGAGGCGTACGACGCCGAGCTCGGCGAGACCACCTTCGACATCTGCCTGCTCGGCATGGGACCGGACGGTCACGTCGCATCCCTGTTTCCCGAGCACCCCTCCTCGTACGCTGACGGTCGGGTGATCGGCGTACGGTCCTCCCCCAAGCCGCCGCCCGAGCGGATCTCACTGACGCTCGAGGTGATCAACCGCTCGGCCGAGGTGTGGTTCTGCGTGACCGGATCGGACAAGGCCGCCGCGGCCCGGATGGCGTTGTCCGGCGCCGGCCCCATCCAGGTCCCGGCCGCCGGCGTACGCGGTCGTGAGCGCACTCTGTGGTTGATGGATCGAGATGCGGCCGCCCAGCTGCCGCCGGAATTGGGTCAGCGCGGGATCATCTGACGTCTGTAGAGGTCCATCCCATCCCCCGAGGTGTGCCCTCGAAGCAGGGACTGCGTGATGACATCCTGACCGCATGACTCAGGCCGAACCCGAGGCGACGACGTCCTCGACCGGCTTCCGCTCCTCACTTCTCGCCCTGGCCCTCGGGATCGTGCTCGCCGTCGTCGTCACCGGACTGCTCAGCGCGCTCGGCTGGACCGGTGAGTACGCCTCACAGACTGCCGGGGCAGCCAGCGGCGCAGCCCCGCTGCTGATGGACGGTTTCCGGCAGCGGCGCGCGTTGACCCGGCGGCTCCAGCTGACTCGCTTGAGCCGCTAGCGCTATCCCCGGTCGCCCGTCCTGGTCACCTCGATGTTCGCCTTCGTGCTGCTGCTGGTCGACAGTCTCTCCAGCTACCTGTTGTACAACCTGACCGAGGTGGTCGTCTCGGTCGTCGACGGCGACACCTCTCGGGTGCTGCGTACCAGCTGAGCTTCGGCCTCATCCAGGCCGTCTTCGTCCTGGTGATCACCGCGGTTCTGGCGCAGTCCGCTGCGCACCGGATCGTCCATGCCCGCAAGCGCTGGATCTGGTTCGGCATGGCGGTCTACCTGGTCGTCCGGGTCGGCATGCTTATCGTCACCCGGGCTGCCATCCAGGGCACCAGCACCGCAGTGCTGATCGCCGCTGCGGTGCTGGCCACGCCGATCCTCGGGCTGGCCGCCATGGTCGGAGTGTGGAGGGCCAATCGGACCCAGGCTGCGTTCAACGCCCTTGCCTACTTCCGGCGGCTGCCCGCCGAGGACCAGGACGCCGCCCTGGCCCTGCTCGGCACCGACCAGGTGCCTCAACCGCCGGCACCCGTACGCCGGGCATCGGTCCAGTCACGGCCCGATCGGCCCGACTCGCCCGATCCCGCCACGCAGTGACTCAGTAGATGACTTCGCCAGCGGCCCGGCGATCACGCAGCGACTTCAACGCCTCGGCCAGGATGTCCGCCGCCTCGGCATCGGAGCGACGCTCCTTCACATACGCCAAGTGCGTCTTGTACGGCTCGATCTTCGGCGGCGGCGGGTTGGTGGAGTCCAGGTTCGACGGCAGACCACAACGTGGGCAGTCCCAGGTCTCGGGGATCTGGGCGTCGGCGGCGAACGCCGGCCGCGTCTCGTGCCCGTGGGCACAGAAGTAGGAGACATACAGCCTGGGGGCGGAGTCGCCCCGCTCCGCCTCGCCCATCGGCCCGGCACCCACCCGGCTGCCCCGGATGGCGCTTCCACCAGTCACGCTGCGTCCTCCCTCGTTCTCATGTCCATCAGCGGGCGTCGCTTCCTGAGCTCAGCGACCGACGTCCCGACGGCGCCTCAGGCACCGAGCTTGTAGAGCAGGCCGAGCGCGACGATGCAGGCCAGCCAGATCACCGACACGATGATCGTCAGCCGGTCCAGGTTCTTCTCCGCCACCGACGCACCGCCCATGGACGTCGACATTCCACCGCCGAACAGGTCGGACATGCCGCCACCCCGACCCTTGTGCATCAGCACGAACAGGGCCAGGACGACGCTGGTGATGGTCAACACGATCGAGAAGATCAGGATCGGTGTTGTCATCATCACGACTGGGGCCCAAATCACGCGCGCTAGCCTAACTCACGGATACGAGTAGGACCGCACTCGCGAGACACCCGGCTACAGCGCCGGCAGGTCGTAGAACCGTGCGATGGCGGAGAACTCGTCGACGTTCAGGCTGGCGCCACCGACCAAGGCTCCGTCGACGTCCGGCTTGTCCATGATAAAGGCCACGTTGCTGGCCTTCACCGAGCCGCCGTACAGGATTCGCACCTGCTCAGCGGTGGCCTCGCCGTGGTGCTCGGCCAGCCAGCCGCGAATGGCACCGCAGACCTCCTGCGCGTCCTCCGGGGTCGCGACCTCGCCGGTGCCGATCGCCCAGACCGGCTCGTAGGCGATCACGACCTTGGCCACGTCCTCGTGGGTGAAGTCGGCCAAGGCACCGGCGACCTGGCTGAGGGTGTGCTCGACGTGATCACCCGACCTGCGGATGTCCAGGCCCTCACCGACGCAGATGATCGGCGTGAGGCCCCGGTTCAAGGCCTGCGTGGCCTTGGCGTTCACGGTGGCATCATCTTCGTGGTGGTACTCGCGTCGCTCCGAGTGGCCCACCGCCACGTAGCTGCAACCCAGCTTGACCAGGAAGTCGGCCGAGATGTCGCCGGTGAAGGCGCCAGCCAGGTGCGGTGACAGATCCTGCGCCCCGTAGCCGAGCTCCAGCCGATCGCCCTCGACCAGGGTCTGGACGGTCCGCAGGTCGGTGAAGGGCGGCAGCACGACGACCTCACTCTTGGCCGGGTCGTGTTTCTTGTCCTCCAGCGTCCAGGCCAGCTTCTGCACCAGGCCGACCGCTTCGACGTGGTTGAGGTTCATCTTCCAGTTGCCGGCCATCAGCGGCTTACGTGTCATGGGCGGAGCCTCTCGGGAGTGCAGGAGCGATGACGGGTGACACGCTTTTCGTCGTCCGTCATCGCGACGAACGAGCGAGACGGCGCGGAGCCCAGGACCGCGGAGCGCGACAATGGACACGAGCCATCGTCATTCTCCGTCTTCCAGAACGGCCACGCCAGGCAGCGTCTTGCCTTCGAGATACTCCAGGCTCGCGCCACCGCCGGTCGAGATGTGACCGAAGTCGCTGTCCGCGAAGCCCAGCTGCCGCACCGCTGCGGCCGAGTCGCCACCGCCGACGACCGACAGACCGTCGACCTCGGTCAGGGCCTGCGCGACGGCCTTGGTGCCACCCGCGAAGGCTTCCCACTCCGCGACACCCATCGGACCGTTCCAGAACACGGTCTTGGCGCTGGAGATCACCGACGCGAACACCCTCGCCGACTCGGGGCCGATGTCCAGCCCGAGCTGGTCATCGGGGATCGCGTCGGCGGCCACCACGGTGGCCGGTGAGTCGGCCTTGAACTCCGGGGCGACGATGATGTCCGACGGCAGCACGATCTGCTTGCCACCCGAGGCCGCCTCGTTCAGATACCCCTTGACGGCGTCGATCTGGTCGGCCTCCAGCAGGCTGTTGCCCACCCCGTACCCCTGCGCGGCCAGGAAGGTGAAGACCATCCCGCCGCCGATCACCAGGGTGTCCGCGGTCTTGATCAGGTTAGCGATCACGGCGAGCTTGTCGGAGACCTTGGCCCCGCCGAGCACCACCACGTACGGCCGGGCCGGGTCCTCGGTGAGCTGCTTCAGCACCTCGACCTCGTTCTTCACCAGCGAGCCGGCCGCGTGCGGCAGCTTCTTGGCCAGTTCGTAGACCGAGGCCTGCTTGCGGTGCACGACCCCGAATCCTTCGGAGACGAACACGTCCCCGAAGGCGGCGTACTTGTCGGCCAGCGCGCTGCGCTCCCCCTCGTCCTTGGAGGTCTCGCCAGGCTCGAACCGGACGTTCTCCAGCATGGCGACGTCACCGTCGGCGAGGGACGCCACCGTCTCCTCGGCCGACGGACCCACTGTGTCAGCGGCCAGCTTGACCTCGGTGCCCAGCAGCTCACCCAGCCGCTCGGCGGCTGGAGCCAGCGAGAACTTCGGATCGGGAGCGCCCTTGGGGCGGCCCAGATGGGCGAGGATGATGACCTTCGCGCCGGCGTCCCGGAGCTCCTTCAGGGTGGGCAGCGCCGCCTTGATCCGACCGTCGTCGGTGATCGTCCTGCCGGAGGCAGGCGATGTTTCAGCACCGTCCAGCGGAACGTTCATGTCGCAGCGGATCACGACCCGCTTGCCCTGCAGGTCACCAAGATCAGCAACCGACTTCACGATGCCTCCCACAACAGCCGTACTCGGGATTCGAACAGGCAGCCACCCATGATCATGGGCAACCGGCACGCAGACACCTGCCTCAGCGCGGCGAAGCCGGGTGGTCCGATCGAGGTGATCGCGGACCGACCCGGCTCCGATCTGCGCGTCAGAGGGACTTGCCGACCAGGCCGACGAGGTCGACGAGACGGTTCGAGTAGCCCCACTCGTTGTCGTACCAGCCGATGACCTTGACGAGGTCGCCGGACACCTTGGTCAGCGGGGCGTCGAAGATGCAGGACGCCGGATCGGTGACGATGTCGCTCGACACCAGCGGTGCCTCGCTGTACTTCAGGTAGCCCTTCAGCGGGCCCTCGGCGGCCTCCTTGACCGCGGCGTTGACCTCCTCGGCGGAGGTCTCGCGACCGGCCTGGAAAGTCAGGTCGGTGGCCGAGCCGGTCGGCGTGGGAACGCGGATGGCGAAGCCGTCGAGCTTGCCCTTCAGCTCGGGCAGCACCAGGCCGATGGCCTTGGCCGCACCGGTGGAGGTCGGCACCATGTTGAGGGCGGCAGCCCGAGCCCGACGCGGATCCTTGTGCGGACCGTCCTGCAGGTTCTGGTCCTGGGTGTAGGCGTGGATCGTGGTCATCAGACCCTTGACGATGCCCACCGAGTCGTTCAGCGCCTTGGCCATCGGGCCGAGGCAGTTGGTGGTGCAGGACGCGTTGGAGATGATGTGGTGGACCGCCGGGTCGTACTGGTCGTCGTTCACGCCCAGGACGAGAGTCAGGTCCTCGTTCTTCGCCGGGGCGGAGATGATGACCTTCTTGGCGCCACCGTCGATGTGAGCCTTGGCCTTGGTCGCGTCGGTGAAGATGCCGGTGGACTCGATCACGACGTCCGCGCCGACATCGCCCCACGGCAAGGCTGCGGGATCGCGCTCCTCGAAGACCTTGATCGACTTGCCGTCGACGCTGATGTCGGTCTCGGAGGCGACGACGTCACCGGGCAGCCGGCCCAGGATCGAGTCGAACTTCAGCAGGTTCGCCAGGCTCGTGTTGTCGGTCAGGTCGTTGACGGCGACCACCTCGATGTCGGCGCCGGAGGCGAGAGCGGCGCGGTAGAAGTTCCGGCCGATCCGGCCGAAGCCGTTGATGCCCACTCGTACGGTCATGCGTGCCTTCTCCTCAAATCAGGAACGGCTCTTGTGTTCGGGAGCCACAGACACCATAACGAACGCGAGCAGGGCTGGATCAGGGTGGTTGGTTCGTCTCATCAGGGCCTTTGGACCCTGTTGTGACGCTGGTATCGAACCTGTGCGCCCACTGGACCGGGGTCCCGTTCAGTCGGCGTCATCCAGCAGATCGGCGGACAGGCCGGCTTCGGTGTTCGGGATGCCCAGCTCCGCGGCCCGCTTGTCCGCGGTGGCCAGCAGCCGCCGGATCCGCCCGGCCACGGCGTCCTTGGTCAGCTGCGGGTCGTGCAGCTGACCGAGCTCCTCCAGGCTGGCCTGCTTGTTCTCGATCCGCAGCAGGCCGGCGGCTTTCAGGTGCTCGGGTACGTCGTCGCCGAGGATCTCCAGGGCCCGCTCGACCCGTGCCCCCGCCGCCACCGCGGCCCGGGCGGAGCGCCGCAGGTTGGCGTCGTCGAAGTTGGCCAGCCGGTTGGCCGAGGCGCGCACCTCGCGACGCATCCTGCGCTCCTCCCAGACCAGCACCGAGTCGTGCGAGCCCATCCTGGTGAGCAGGGCCGCGATCGCGTCGCCGTCGCGGATGACGACCCGGTCGATGTTGCGTACCTCGCGTGCTTTCGAGCCGATACCGAGTCTTCGGGCCGCCCCGACGAGGGCCAACGCGGCCTCCGGACCCGGGCAGGTGACCTCCAGGGCCATCGACCGACCCGGCTCGGTCAGTGAACCGTGCGCCAGGAACGCTCCCCTCCAGGCGGCCTCGCAGTCGCCGAGGCTGCCGCTGACGATCTGGGCGGGCAGACCGCGCGCTGGTCGGCCACGACCGTCGACCAGCCCCGTCTGCCGGGCCAGCGCCGAACCGTCCTTGATCACCCGGACGACGTAGCGGGTGCCGCGGCGGAGGCCGGAGCCGTTGACGATCACCAGCTCGGAGTCGTGGCCGAACACGTCGCCGATCTCGGTCCGCAGCCGTCGGGCCGCCGCACCCGTGTCCAGCTCGGCCTCGATCACGATCCGACCGCTGACGATGTGCAGGCCGCCCGCAAACCGCAGTGTGGCAGCGATCTCGGCCTTGCGGTTGCTCGGTCGGGTCACCTTGACCGTCGCCAGCTCCGCCTTCACCTGCGCCGTCATCGCCATCCGAGCATGATGCCACGGCTATCTGTCCTGGTTGACCGGGATGGTCACCAGATCTGGTGGAACGGCTGACTCAGATGCCCATGATCTCCGCGTACGCCGACGCGAGGCGCAGCTGGTCGTGCCGGGCTGAGCCGTCGCGGGCGGCGAGATCGGCCACGACCAGGTCGGCGCCGAGCGACTTCGCCCAGGACGAGAGATGCGGATCGTCGGAGGCGAACCGCTGATCGGCCAGCACCGCATCGAGGCGGAGGTCCGGCGCATGCTCGGCCAGCAGCTCGACGTGCCGGGCCGCGCTGAACCCCGCGGTCTCTCCCGCCGGTTCCAGGTTGAGAGACAGCACTCGCCGAGCGGGCGTGGCGTAGATGGCGGCGGCGAGCTCGGGGACGAGCAGGTGCGGGATAACCGAGGTGAACCACGAGCCTGGACCCAGGACGATCCAGTCCGCCTCTTGCACGGCCAGGACGGACTCGGGGCAGGCCGGTGGATCGTCGGGGAGCAGGTGCACAGCGCGCACCTCGGCGGTCGTCTTCGCCACCTGCGCCTGGCCGCGGACCTGGGAGATCTCGTCCGGCGACAGTGGATCCAGGCCGATCACCTCGGCCTCGATCTCCAGCGGTACGGCGGCCATCGGCAGCACGCGGCCCTCCGCCCCGAGCAGCCGGGCGACCATGTCGAGCCCGGCCACCGGGTCACCCAGCCGCTCCCACAGCCCGGCGATCAGCAGATTGCCGATGGCGTGCCCGGCGAGGTCGCCCTCGCCGGGAAAGCGGTACTGCAGCACGTCAGCCCAGGTGCGACCCGACTCGTCGTCCCCGCACAGGGCGGCCAGGGCCATCCGTAGATCACCAGGTGGCAGACAGTGCAGCTCGCGCCGCAGCCGACCCGAGGAGCCGCCATCGTCGGCCACGGTGACGATGGCGGTCAGCCGGTCGGTGACCCGACGCAGGGCGCCGAGCGAGGCGCTCAACCCGTGGCCACCACCGAACGCCACCACCGCCGGCAGCTCGGGTCGCCCCAGGGCGACCGTCGGGCGGGTGGTGCGACGCGGCGGTCGTCCTTGACCGGGTCGGGTCATGGGCGGAGCTTCTCGCGGGCGCAGGAGCGCGGAGTGCGACCCTCATACAGAGTCATGGGGTCACTCCCGTCCCACGTCGCGGTGCAGCACCTTGGTCGCCATTCCCGCCTGCCGCAGCCTGTGACCGAACTCCTCGGCCATCGCGGTGCTGCGATGCTTGCCTCCGGTGCATCCGATGGCCACCGTGGCGAACCGCTTGCCCTCCTGGATGTAGCCCTTCGCGGTGACCTCCAGCAGCTCCTGCAGGCGTTGCAGGAACTCCTCCGCTCCGGCCTGTCCGAGCACGTAGTCGCGTACCGGCGCACTCAGTCCGGTCTGGGGCCGCAGCTCGGGCACCCAGTGAGGGTTGGGCAGGAACCGCACGTCGACGACCAGGTCGGCGTCCACCGGGATGCCGTTCTTGAAGCCGAACGACACCACGGTGACCCGCAGCTGGTCGTCGGCGACGTCACCGTACGCGTGAGCGACGCGCGCGGTCAGCTGGTGGATGTTGATCGAGGACGTGTCGATCACCAGGTCGGCGGCTGCCCGCAGGGTGGCCAGCGTCTGCCGCTCCCGGGTGATGCCGTCCAGCAGCCGACCGTCGCCCTGCAGCGGGTGGGGCCGACGGACCGACTCCTGCCGCCGGACGATCACGTCGTCGGTCGCCTCCAGGAACAAGATCTCCGGCATCGTGCCGGACGCTGTCAGCTCGGTGAACATGGTCGGGAGCTGCTCGAAGAAGGAGCGGGTGCGGACGTCCAACACCACCGCCAGCCGGCTGATGCCGCTCTCCTTGGCCTGGGTGCAGACCTCGGGCAGGACCGTCGGCGGGAGATTGTCCACCACGTACCAGCCCAGATCCTCGAGCGCGTTCGCCGCCGTGGACCGTCCTGCCCCGGACATGCCGGTGACCACCACCAGCCGGAGCCCGGAACCCGGACGCGCTGCGGCGTCACCCGACTCGTGACCGACGGTCGCCGCTGGGACTTCCGGGACCGCTGGCGCCTCGGTGTCCGCCGATCCGTCACCGGTCACCAGGACTGACTCGCTGCTCACCTGGCCATTATCGCGTCAGGTCGAGATGATCTCGCCGGTAGCCGTGTTGACCGCCTCCCGGATCGGTGCCTTGTCCAGCTGGTCCTTGATCGCCGCGGCCAGCACCGGTCCGAAGCCCGGCACGGCCGCGATCTCCTCCACCGTCGCCGCGCGCAGCTTCTTCAGCGAGCCGAAGTGCGCCAGCAGGGTCTTGCGCCGCACCTCCCCCAGCCCTGGTACGTCGTCCAGCAGCGACTCCACCATCGACTTGCTGCGCCGCGACCGGTGGTGGGTGATGGCGAAGCGGTGTGCCTCATCGCGTACCCGCTGCAAGAGGTACAGCCCCTCGCTGGTCCGGGGCAGGATCACCGGCACGTCGCTGTCGGGTAGCCAGACCTCCTCCAACCGCTTGGCCAGACCACAGAGCGCGACGTCGTGGATCCCCAGCTCGTCCATCGCCGCCGCCGCGGCGGCGACCTGGGGCGGCCCTCCGTCCACGACGACCAGTGACGGCGCGTACGCGAACTTGCGCGGCGCTCCAGTGGTCGGGTCGATCAGCAGCGGCCCGCTGTCGGTGTCGGCGGAGCCGCTCTCGGTGCTCGCACGTTGGTCGTCGAGCAGCCGCTTGAACCGCCGACTGATCACCTCGTGCATGGCCGCCACGTCGTTCTGCCCGTCGACCGAGCGGATGATGAACCGTCGGTACTCGCTCTTGCGCGGCAGCCCGTCCTCGAACACCACCATCGAGGCCACCACCTCGGTCCCCTGCAGGTTGGAGATGTCGTAGCACTCGATCCGCAGGGGGGCGGTCGGCAGCTCCAGCGCCTCCTGGATCTCCTCCAGCGCCCGGTTGCGGGTGGACAGATCGCCGGCTCGACTGGTCTTGTGCCGGACCAGGGCCTCGCCGGCATTGCGAGCCACCGTCTCCATCAGCACCCGCTTGTCCCCCCGTTGTGGCACCCGGATCTGCACCCGGGAGCCTCGTTTGGCCGTCAGCATCTCGGTCACCGACTCCAGCGAGGTCGGCAGCTCCGGCACCAGGATCTCTCGCGGGACGGCGATCGGATCGGGCTCGGCGGCATCGACGTCGTCGTACAGCTGCACCAGGAACGACTCGATCAGCGAGCCGGTGCCGCCGTCGTCCATCCGGTCGGCGACCCAGCCGCGCTCGCCCCGGACCCGACCACCCCGGACGTGGAAGATCTGCACCGCGACCTCGAGCGGGTCCTCGGCCAGGGCGATCACGTCGGCATCCGTCCGGTCCTGGAAGACGATCGCGTTGCGGTCCATCGCCTTCTGCAGAGCGCCGATGTCGTCGCGCAACCGGGCAGCTCTCTCGAACTCCAGCTCGTCGCTGGCCCGGCGCATCTGGGCCTCGAGCCGCTTCACGTACGCGGTGCCGTCACTGGCCATGAACGAGCAGAAGTCCTCGACGATCTCCCGGTGCTCGTCGGCATCCACCCGGCTCACGCACGGGGCGGCGCACTTGCCGATGTAGCCGAGCAGGCAGGGCCGGCCGATCTGCTTGTGGTTCTTGAAGACCCCGGGACGGCAGGACCGCATCGGGAACACCCGGAGCAGCAGGTCGACGGTCTCCCGGATCGCCCAGGCGTGCGAGTAGGGCCCGAAGTAGCGGTTGCCCTTGCGCTTCGGGCCGCGACCGACCATGACCCGCGGGAACTCCTCGGCCAGAGTGACGCAGAGCCAGGGATAGGACTTGTCATCCCGGTACTTGACGTTGAACCGCGGGTCGAACTCCTTGATCCAGGAGTACTCCAGCTGCAGCGCCTCGGTCTCGTTCTGGACCACCGTCCACTCGACCTTCGCCGCGCTCTGCACCATGGTGCGGGTGCGGTGGTGCAGCCCGCTCGGATCGCCGAAGTAGGAGTTGAGCCGCGACCGGAGGCTCTTCGCCTTGCCGACGTAGATCACCCGGCCGGTCTCGTCCGAGAACCGGTAGACGCCTGGTTGCTCCGGGATCGACCCGGCCGCCGGGCGATAGGAGACACGGGCTGGCACGTCGAACAGACTAGGCGCGACTCCAGACATCAGGCCCGGTGACGCACGTCTCGCTCACGTCACGCAGGCTCTGCATGACGTGCGTGACGTGAGCTGTGCGTGCGTCAGCGGGCCTGATGTCGGTGGTGGGTCTAGCCGGTTCAGTCGGTGACGTAGACGTTGTCGCCGGACTTGGTGAGCTTCACCGCCGGAAGCGGCTCTTGAGCCGGCCCGCTGACCGGGTCGCCGGAGGTGATGTCGAAGTGGCTCATGTGGCACGGGCAGATGATCTGGCCGTCCTCGACCGAGCCGACCGGGCAGCCCTGGTGGGTGCAGATGGCGCTGAAGGCCTTGAACTCCCCTTCGGTGGGCTGGGTGACGACGTACTTGTCGTCGACGACGACACCGCCGCCGACGGCGACCTCGGAGATGGCGACCTCGGTGCCCTCGGGCGCGGCGGCCTCGCTGCTGGCCTCCTCCGACGGTGACTCGCTCGCGGACTCACTCGGCGACGCGGACGCCGAGGACTCCGCGGCCGACGGCTCGGGCGAGGAGGGTGCTGCGCTGGGGCTGGTGGCCGGCGTGTCGGCGCTGCAGGCAGCGAGCGCGACAGCTCCTCCGGACAGGGCCACCAGGCCGGCGGCGCGGAGAACCGTACGGCGACCGCAGCAAGGGCGCTCGGCCAGAGTCGGGGAAGTCTGGACGGGATCGGTCTGGGGCGGCGTCGCCTCGGCGGAGTGGGTCGGCGTGCTCGTCGACATGACGGCTCCTCGTGGGTGTCGGGGTCGCGCAATGGATGACGATTCAAGCAATCGACTCTGTCAAGAACCTGTGAGTCCCGTGGCGAGTTCGTGTCGCGGACAGCGCCAGTGAACGGCGTCAGCGTTGGCGATGGTCGGGGACGACCAGCCCGGTCTCATACGCGACCACGACTGCCTGCACCCGATCACGGAGGTCGAGCTTGGTCAGCACCCGCCCGACGTGCGACTTCACCGTGCTCTCCTCCACAACGAGCCGCGCCGCGATCTCCGCATTCGAAAGTCCGGCGGCGATCAGGCGCAGCACGTCGAGCTCACGGGCCGTCAGCGAGGCGAGACGGGCAGGCACGGCGTCCGACACATCGGGCGTCGGCCGCAGCGCGCGGGTGAACGTGCCGATCAGCCGCCGCGTCACGGCCGGGTCGATCAGCGCGTCCCCGGCTGCCACGGACCGGATCGCCGCGATCAGCTGCTCGGCGGGCGCGTCCTTGAGCAGGAAACCGCTGGCCCCGGCCCGGAGTGCCTCGTAGACGTACTCGTCGGAGTCGAACGTGGTCAAGATCAACACCCGGGCGGCGGTCCTCGACAGCACCGTTCGGGTGGCCTGCAGTCCGTCCATCCGCGGCATCCTGATGTCCATCAGCACGACGTCGGGTTGCAGAGCCACCGAGCGCTCGATCGCCTCCACGCCATCAGCGGCCTCCCCGACCACCTCGATGCTGCCGGCCGCGCCGATGATCACTCGGAACCCCGTCCGCACGAGTCGCTGGTCGTCGGCGATCAGCAGCCTGATCACCGAGCCGTCGGCCTCGTCCACGCGATCAGGGTACGGCGTCGAGCGGCGCCGAGGATCCTCCTCCAGGGGGAGGGTCCGCGCGTCCGTCCTCCTCGGGGTGGACGACCGGAGACGCACGCGACACCTCCACCTGGAGGTGGAGCAGCGCCTCGAAGATCCACCTGCCGGGCGACGCCCCGACCGGCTGCCCGATCCCAGACTGCTGGTCAGTGCTGGACCACCGTGGTCCGGCCTCTCAACAGGAGTCGATCATGACCAACCTCTCGACCCGCCCGCAATGGGCGCGACCGCAGGAGTCCTTCGGGGCAACAGCGACCAGGCCGTCTGCGATGTCCTTCGGCCGCCGGCTGTTGTGGCTGGGACCCACCGGCATCGTCGTCGCCTTCGGCCTCAGCGCCTTGGAGTGGGTGATCGTCACGGGACCCGGCAACGACGGATCGTGGGCCGCCGCCGTGCTGGCCCTCACCATGACCATGCCCGTGGTTCTCGCACGCCGGTTCCCGGTGGCCGCGGCTTCCGTCGTCACCGCCGCCGCCGTGGTCAACGGGCTGGTGTTCGACGACCTCATTCGCTGCGCCGGCGCCGTTCCCGCAGCCCTCTACATCGCGTTCGCAGTCGGCGCCCGGTCTCGTGAGAACGGCCGCGGCTGGGGCTGGACCGGGGTCGGGTTCGCGATCACGATCACCGGCCTGATCGCCCAGTGGGTGTGGGATCCCGCACTCAACGTGAGCACCGAGTTCCTGCCCTACGGGATCGGACTGGCGCTGCTGAGCTGCGGCGCCGGCATCGGCTGGTCGCTGGTCGCGCCTCGGATCCGCAGCGGCCGCCAGCATGCCGAGGTCGGCTGAGGCATGGGCCAATGGCCGGTGGGCGCCTTCGGGGGTGGCGCCCACCCCTTGGTCCGGTCGACAATTCGAGCAGGACGACTGGGGATACCCGCCCCAGGCCGGCCACGAGGAGGCAGCATGAAGGTGCTCGGCCTCCGCTGGCTGCCGGTCGTCGGGATCGGCAACCTGCTGGCCACGGTGATCTTCGCCATGGCGGCGATCTACCTGGTCGCCGCACAGCCGACCCGCGGCGGGCTCTGGGCCTACGTGGTGGTGTTGGCGGCTGTGCTGCCGCTGCTGATCCTGCGACGGCACCCGGTGCTCGCGCCCTGGGCAGTGGCGACGGCCACCTTGCTGGCGCAGCTCACGGTCGGGCCGCTGGTCACCTGCGGAGTCGTCTTCCCGACCACGTTCGTGATCATCTTCCAGCTCGGGTCCCGGCTGATCGCCACTACCCGGATCGCGCTGGGTGGTCTCGGGGTGATCGCCACGATCGTGGTCGAGCTGCTGCTGGACCCGGTCCTCGGCACGGCCGACGCGGCGGTCTTCGTCTTCGGGCTCAGCACCACCTTCTTCATCGGTGGCCTGCTGATTCGATCGCGGATCCGGATGACCGAGGATCTCCGGCACCGCACCCGCGCGCTCGCCGAGCAGCGCGACCGCACCGCGGCACTCGCGGTCGCGGCCGACCGAGCGCGGATCAGCGCCGATCTCGAGGTCACCATCCGTTCCCGGGTGGCCGCGATCGTCGAGGCCGCCGGCATTGCCCGCGACCGATCTGTGCACGAGCTGACGTACGCGACCACGACGGCAGCGCTGACCGAGATCGAGGAGCAGGGTCGGCAGGCGCTGGCCGGGATGCGCTCCGTGGTCGGCGGCCTGCGCGACGCACCCACCGATCCTGCCCCGGGGCTCGACGACCTGGCCGCTCTGCTGCAGCGGGCCACGGCTGCAGACGTAAGGCTCCGAGTGGAGGGCGACATCCGGTCCCTCGGACCGAACACCGAGCTCACCGCATACCGGATCACCGAGCAGCTGCTGACCACCCTCGTCGACGGCCCGCCCGCACGGATCACCGTCACTGTGCGCTTCGCGCCGGACACCCTGGAGGTCGCCGTCGTCGGTCCAGCACGAGCCGAGGACAGCGTGGAGGACACGTCCCAGGTGTCCGCGGCGCTGGCCGCGGCGGCGACCCGGGCCGAAGTGGCCGGCGGCCGCCTCGAGGCAGAGGTGCGGTCTGGTCAACGCCACATCCAGGTCGTCCTGCCCGTGCTGCGCCGACTAGCGACGAGCCCGGCATGAGCGTGGCAGCGGCCGCCCGGGCATCGGCTGCGATCGACCAGACGGCATCTGCCGACCGGTCGCAGATCGGATCGGATCAGCGCTGGCCGTGGTCGGTGACCCTCGTCGTCGCGGCAGTGTCCACGACGGTTCCGCTGATCGCCTCGTTGGCGCTCTCAGGGCTACCCGTCTCGCGCACCGACTGGCAGGTCATGGCCGCTGCTGCGGCGCTCGGTCTGGCCGTGTTGCTCAGCCGGGTCAGGGTCGAGCTCGCGATCGCCGTCCTCTGCCTCTCGCTGCTGACGGTCTTCCCGGCGGCGAGCGTGGCCATGTCGGCCGTGGGGGTCTGGCAGTCGATGGCCGGTCTCGCCCTCTACGCCGGCGTCTGCTGGGTGACCAGCGGCCTGGGGCGGCAGCTGCCGGTGCGCCGGTCGACGCTGTGGATGGCCGGCTACATCGCGGCCGTTGTCGTCGGTCTCGACTTCGACGTCGCACTCGCCATGCTCGGCGTCGGCTGGTGGGTGGTCGGAGTCACCTTTCGCCATCGGGAGCGGCTGGCGGGACGGCTGCAGGAGCGGGCGAACGAGCTGGCCGACGAGCAGGAACGCTTCGCCGACGAGGCCGTGCGACTGGAGCGGGCCCGGATCGCCCGCGAGCTGCATGACGTCGTCGCCCACTGCATGACCGTGATCGTCATCCAGGCCCGAGCCGGGCGGGAGCTGGCGCAGTTCGATCCCGCCAGCGCGGCCGAGGCCCTGGACGCCATCCTGGCCACGGCCCGCGAGGCCGAGACCGATCTCCAGGCCCTGGTCGGGGTGATGGACGGGTCAGCGGCGCGACCGACGATCCGGAACCTGCTCGACTCCATGGTGCAGCGGGCGGTCGCCCGTGGCACCCCCGTACGGCTGAGGCTGCACGGCGACCTCGGGTCTCTCGATGCGGTGCGATCTGCGGTGGCGCACCGAGTGGTGCAGGAGGCGCTGACCAACGCGCTGCGCTACGCGCCTGGGGCACCGGTGTCGATCGAGCTCGACTGTCGGACCGGGCTGACCCTGGCCGTGACCAACGGTCCCGCCACCCCGGCCGCCTCGATAACCGCCGGCTCCGGACGCGGCCTGGCCGGGATCGCGGAGCGCTCGAGTGCTCTGGGAGGCACAGCCGTCTGGGGGCCGACGTCGGCGGGCGGCTGGCGGCTGGCGGTGTCCCTCCCCTGATTCGCTCTTCGGCAAGCGGTGCCCGATCGAGAAGCTGGCTGGGTGGTCCGCTGATCGGAGAGATCTCCGCCGCCGTGATCGTCGGTCTGCTGATCGTGCTCAACCTGGTGCCCGCGTCGACAACCTTGTCCTGAGCCTGTCGAAGGACGTGTCCTGAGCCTGTCCGAAGGACGTGTCCCTTACATGAGCCTGTCGAAGGACCTCGCTCGGGTCAGCCGGCGAGGCGGGCCGCAGGGCCCGCCGTCCGACCGTTGCTCGCCCTGGTCACGGTCTTGGTGGTCGCCTTCTTGGCCGGCGCCTTCGACACGGTCTTGGCCGACTTCTTCACTGCTGTCCTCGTGGCCGCCTTCTTCGTCGGCGACTTCTTCACGGACTTCTTGGCGACGGGCTGGACAGCCTCCACCAGGGTCGGTTGTGCGTCGCCGACCGGCACCTCGCGGCCGGCCAGGATCGGTCGCAGGAACTCGCCCGTGTAGGAGTCGGGATGGGCGGCGATCTCCTCCGGGGTGCCCTCGGCGATCACCATGCCACCCCGCGATCCCCCCTCCGGACCCATGTCGATCAGCCAGTCGGCGGTCTTGATCACGTCCAGGTTGTGCTCGATCACCACCACCGTGTTGCCGTTGTCGACGAGCTTGCCCAACACGCCGAGGAGCTTGCGAATGTCCTCGAAGTGCAATCCGGTGGTCGGCTCGTCGAGGACGTAGAGGGTGCGCCCGGTCGAGCGCTTCTGCAGCTCACTGGCCAGCTTGACCCGCTGGGCCTCGCCGCCGGACAAGGTCGGGGCCGGCTGTCCCAGCCGGACGTAGCCCAGTCCGACCTCGTTCAGTGTCTTCAGGTGCCGGGAGATCGCGGGCAGGGCGGCGAAGAACTCCACCCCCTCCTCGATCGACATGTCGAGGACCTCGGCGATCGTCTTGCCCTTGTAGTGGACCTCCAGGGTCTCCCGGTTGTAGCGGGCGCCGTGGCAGACCTCGCACGGCACGTACACGTCAGGCAGGAAGTTCATCTCGATCTTGATGGTGCCGTCGCCGGTGCAGTTCTCGCACCGGCCGCCCTTGACGTTGAACGAGAACCGGCCCTGCTGATAGCCGCGGACCTTCGCCTCCGGCGTCTCGGCGAACAGCTTGCGGACGTGGTCGAAGACGCCCGTGTACGTCGCCGGGTTCGACCGCGGGGTCCGGCCGATCGGCGACTGGTCGACGTGGATGACCTTGTCGATCTCGTCGGCCCCGGTGATGGACCGGTGACGGCCCGGCACCTCCCGGGCGTTGTAGATCCGCTTCGCCAACGCGTTGTACAGGATCGAGTTGACCAGCGTGGACTTGCCGGACCCGGACACTCCCGTGACCGCGATCAGCTGCCCCAGAGGGAAGTCGACTGTCACGTTCTGCAGGTTGTGCTCGGTCGCCTGCTGGACGGTGACCTGGCGACCCTGCTGACGCGGCCGGCGGGAGGTCGGCAGCGCGATCTGCCGACGCCCGGACAGGTAGGCGCCGGTGATCGAGTCGGTGCTGGCCAGCAAGTCGCTGACCGGACCGGACACCACGACCTTGCCGCCGTGCTCGCCCGCCCCCGGTCCGATGTCGACGGCCCAGTCGGCCACCCGGATGGTGTCCTCGTCGTGCTCGACCACGATCAGGGTGTTGCCCAGGTTCCGCAGCCGGATCAGGGTCTCGATCAGCCGTCGGTTGTCCCGCTGGTGCAGCCCGATGCTCGGCTCGTCCAGCACGTACAGCACACCGACCAGGCCGGAGCCGATCTGCGTCGCCAGCCGGATCCGCTGAGCCTCGCCACCGGACAGGCTGGCGGTCGGACGGCTCAGCGACAGGTAGTCCAGACCGACGTCCAGCAGGAACCGGAGCCGCTCGTTGATCTCCTTGAGCACCCGCTCGGCGATCTGCTTCTCGCGGTCGGTGAGCTCCAGACCCGAGAGGAAGGTCGCCGCCTCGTCGATGGACAGGCTGGAGACCTCGGCGATGTTCCTCCCGCCGACCGTCACGGCCAGCGAGGTCGGCTTCAACCGGGCACCGTGACAGGCGGTGCACGGCACCTCCCGCATGTAGCCGGCGAACCGCTCTCGGGACGTGTCGGTCTCCGCCTCGGCGTGCCGCCGCTCGATGTAGGGAACGATGCCCTCGTACTTGGCGTTGTAGCTGCGCTCACGGCCGTACCGGTTGCGATAGCGGACGTGGACCTGACCGGGCACCCCGTAGAGCAGGATCTTCTTCGCGGCTGAGGGCAGCGAGTGCCACGGCACCGTGGTGCTGAAGCCGGTGTCCTCGGCCAGGGACGAGATCAACCGCTGGAAGTAGTCCGCGATGTGCGCGTTGGACCAAGGTGCGATGGCACCCTCGTCCAGGCTCTTCTCGTCGTCCGGGACGACCAGCTCGGGATCGACCTCCATCCGGGTGCCCAGACCGGAGCACTCCGGGCAGGCACCCCACGGCCCGTTGAAGGAGAACTGCCGCGGCTCCAGCTCGTCGATGGCGATGTCGTGGTCGTTCGGGCAGGCGAGCTTCTCGGAGTAGCGCCGCTCCCGCAGCGGGTCCTTGGCATCGAGGTCGACGAAGTCGACGGTGACGATCCCCTGGGTCAGTCCGAGAGCGGTCTCGACCGAGTCGGTCAGCCGTTGCTTCACCGTCGGCTTCACCGCGAGCCGGTCGACGACGACGTCGATGGAGTGCTTGTACTTCTTGTCCAGGATGGGCGGGTCGGTGAGCATCACGACCTCGCCGTCCACCCGCGCCCGGGCGAAGCCCTGGGAGGCCAGCTGCCGGAACAGCTCCGCGTACTCCCCCTTGCGACCGCGGATCACCGGGGCCAGCACCTGGAACCGGGTGCCCTCGGGCAGCGCCATCAACCGGTCGACGATCTGCTGCGGCGACTGGCGGCTGATCGGCTCCCCGCAGATCGGGCAGTGCGGACGTCCGGCCCGGGCATACAGCAGCCGGAGGTAGTCGTACACCTCGGTGATGGTGCCCACCGTCGACCGCGGGTTGCGGCTGGTCGACTTCTGGTCGATCGACACTGCCGGTGACAGTCCCTCGATGAAGTCCACATCCGGCTTGTCCATCTGACCAAGGAACTGACGCGCGTACGCCGACAGGGACTCGACGTAGCGTCGCTGACCCTCGGCGAAGATGGTGTCGAACGCGAGACTCGACTTGCCGGAGCCGGACAGCCCGGTGAAGACGATCAGGGCATCCCGCGGCAGCTCCAGCGAGATGTTGCGCAGGTTGTGCTCGCGCGCACCGCGAACGACGATCTGGTCAGTCACGCCGGACATGCTATGTCCGGCCGCAGACAGTGTTGGTCGTCACGCTGTGCTGGTCGTCACTCGCTGCTCCGCTGCGCGCTCAGACTCTGTCTTCCCTCGTCGCTCGCAGACGGTGAAGCGTTGTCTGCTCTCTCCTCAGTCCAGACAGAGCCGCGCTCCGCTGCGCGGCCGCTCGCGACGGGAGTCGTCCAGACAGAGCCGTGCTCCGCTCACAGGCCATCGCGACGGGCGTCAGTCGGCCAGGCGGCCGTGCTCCCAGTCCCAGGTGCGGCCGTCGATCAGCTCGCGGGCCGCGTCCAGGTGGCCGCAGTGGCAGGCCGTCTCGGCGAGCACGTGCAGCAGCACCTCCTCGAGGGTGTCCAACCGCCAGTCGCCGAAGAGCCCGTCCGGCCACCAGGCAGGAGCAGTGGTGAGCGGCAGCCGCTCGATGGCCAGGTCAGCCTGCTCGATCGTGGTCCGGTACGCGGCCAGCACCTCGCCGCTGGAGCGTCCGACCGGGACCACGAAGCTGTCCCCGACCGGGTCGTCGACCGGCCGGCCGGCCATCACCTCGACGAACCAGAACCTGGTCATCCCCGTCAAGTGCTGCACCATGCCCAGGCAGCTCCAGCCCGACGCGAGCACCGGTCGGCGCAGCGCCTCCTCGTCGAGCCCGGCGAGGATGCCCAGCACGCGGTCCTGCTGGGAGGCCAGAGATCGCAACAGCCGGGTGGTGCTGCCGATGGCTTCGGTCTGAGTAGTCATGTTGTCCTCCTGGAATCGGTGTGCCTTCACTTGGGACGTCGGAGCCGATCGAATTGGATCGACATGGCTCGCGGAGGAGCATCCGCTCGTGAGCGCGGACGACGCCCGGACCCGGCGGATAGGCTCCCCTCGACATCAGTTCTCGCCCTCGTCCCAGCCCGCAGCAGACCCAGAAGAGAGGAACGACAGCCATGCCCGACGCCGCGACCGGCCTCAGCCTCGACCCGACGACCACCGCCCTGGTGCTGATCGAGTACCAGAACGACTTCACCACCGAGGGCGGCGTGCTGCACGGCGCCGTAGCCGAGGTGATGGGCTCCACCGACATGCTGGCCAAGACCAAGGACCTGGTCAGATCGGCTCGGCAGGCCGGCGCGACGATCATGCACGCCCCGATCACCTTCGCCGAGGGATACCACGAGATCTCCTCGCACCCGTACGGCATCCTCAAGGGCGTCGTCGACGGCAACGCCTTCGTCAAGGACTCCTGGGGTGCGGCGATCGTGGACGACCTGGCGCCGCAGCCCGGCGACATCGTCGTCGAGGGCAAGCGTGGGCTGGACACCTTCGCCAGCACGAACCTCGACTTCATTCTGCGCAGCAAGGGCATCCGGACCATCGTGCTCGGTGGCTTCCTGACCAACTGCTGCGTCGAGTCGACCATGCGGACCGGGTACGAGAACGGCTACCGGGTGATCACCGTGACCGACTGCACCGCCGCGACCTCGCCCGAGGAGCACGAGAACGCGATCCGCTTCGACTACCCGATGTTCTCGCTGCCGGTCAGCGCCGACGAGGTGGTCGAGGCGCTGGGGTCCGGCCGATGACTGGGCTCAACCACGTGGCACCGGGCGGCCCGTCGCTGACCCTGCCTCTCTCGGACGAGGTCAGCATGACCAAGATCAGCGTCGGGCCGATGGACAACAACGCGTACCTGCTCGTCCCGGACAGCGGTGGCTCGGTGTTGATCGATGCGGCCGATGAGGACGGCCGGCTGCTCGAGGTGATCGACGGGCGACCGGTGGCGGTGATCATCACCACCCACCGGCACGGGGACCACTGGCAGGCTCTGTCGTCGGTAGCCGAGGCCACGAAGGCCGAGCTGGTGTGCGGCCGTCCGGACGTCGACGCCATCGCCACCGGCGCCTGGGTCGAGGGCCTGGTCGGTGCCTGGGACGGCGACGAGGTGACCGTCGGCGACGGCGAGCTCGAGGTGATCGGCCTGGTAGGGCACACGCCGGGCTCCATCGCGCTGGCATTCACCGGCACCGACGGGATCGTGCACCTGTTCACCGGCGACAGCCTGTTCCCGGGTGGACCGGGCAAGACCAGCAGCTCGGACGACTTCACCTCCCTGCTCGCCGACCTGGAGACGAAGATCTTCGACCGGTTCGACGACCGTACGGTCGTGCATCCGGGGCACGGCGACGACACGACCCTCGGTGTCGAGCGCCCGCAGCTGGCGGAGTGGCGGTCCCGCGGCTGGTGATCACCGGCGCTCGGACGCGTCAGCCGCTCGGTGCTGAGGTCGTCGCGACGTCAGGCAACCAGACGCTGCCGCAGGTCGACCGGCAGCAGCCGACCCGACCGGATCAGTCGCGAAGCCACGACGACGGTCAGGGTCTGAGCCGCCAACAGACCGATCAACACCATCAGCTGCGCGGCACCCGCCTGTACCGGAGTGCCGCCGCCGAGCAGCACACCGACGAAGGCGCCGGGCAGTGTCACCAGACCCACCGTCCTCGTCTGGTCGAGCCCGGGGACGAGCGCCTCGGGCAGGTGCCGGCCGATCACCTCGTCGATGGCCTCGGCCCTGGTCAGTCCGATCGACAGTCCGGCTTCGAGAGTTCCCCACTCGTCCCGGAGCGCGGCGAACACCCGACGGCCGGTCAGCGAGCTCGCCGTCATGGCTCCACCGATCACGATCCCCGCCACCGGCACCAGCGAGACTCCCGTGAAGGGAATCGCGCCGGAGGCCACGATCACGCCGACTGTAGGCAGCACTCCGGCAGAGATGGCGAGACAGACCGACGCCCAGGCCCGGGGTGCGCCGATCCGTCGCGCCGAGGTCACGGTGGCCACGGTCAGCATGACGACACAGAACAGCAGCGACCAGCTGAGGTGACCGAGCACCGCGGTGATGATCAACGCCACCGCCGCGAGCTGGACGGTGGCCCGCAACGCGGCCGTCGCGATCTGCCGTTCGCGCCGCAGACCACCGGCGAAGGAGGCAGCGACCGCGATGAGCAGCAGCGCCGCCAACGCGACGGCCAAGGCAGGTCCGGGCTGGGCAGGCACGATCAGGGAGTGATCTCGTCCAGCACCTGACCAGCCAGCGCCTTGGGGTGGTGTCGACCGCGGACGGCGAACTCCCGGGCTCGGTGGCTGGACAACGCCAGCAGGACCAGAGTCCCGGTGGCGATGGTGGGTAGCTGGGCGAGCCCGATCACCTCGACACCGGTGACGCTCGAGATGAACGCTGCGATCATCGACACCACCGAGAACAGCATCAAGACCAACCTGGCCCAGTTGCGGCCCACGAAGGTGGCGACGCCGAGGCCGATGTCGACCAGTCCGACCAGGGCGATCATGACCGCCACGACGATGATCACCACCAGCTCCGATGCATCCTGCAGCGATCCTTCGAGCAGCAGGTCGGCCTGTTCCCGGAAGATGATGACCGTCAACGCGGCCAGGACCGTACCGATGCCGCGAACCAGCGAGACGCCGGCGCCGAAGACGGTCTGAATCGGCCGCTTGTCCCGGCTGTCGCTGCTCTCCTCCTCGGGAACCGGCTCGGCCGTCAGCACCCGCAGGTCGAGGATCGGCAGGTCGCCGTCGGTCTGGATCAGGTCACCGCCGCCGTTGCGCGAGTGGTAGCCGGTGGAGAAGTCCCTGATCACCCGTACGGTTGCGTCCGGGTTCGCCGCGGTGACCGTCTGCACCACGAAGTCGCGCTCGATGTCGGTGTTCGCCTCGATCTTGTGGGTGACCTGGAAGGTGAACAGCGAGAACCCCACTCTCTTGTCGTAGGTGCCGGCTGCAAGCCAATCGACGGCGTACCCTCCCGGCAGCATCCAGCCGTCGGGACAACGCCAGAACCGCACGTGGTGGCGCTGGGAGGTGCTGCCGCCGACCTCCTGCTGGTAGGCGAAATCCTGCTGGCGGTCGAACAGCATCAACGGGCTGACAGGAGCGTTCGGATAGCTCCGCCGAGTCAGCGTCGCGGTGACCATCCGCCGGCTGGAGACCAGGTTGAGATCGTCCGCCCGGATCCAGCCGGCCTCCGACATCGCCCGATGCACCTGAGCCTCGTGGCCGAGCAACGCGAGGTTGACCGGATCACCGAGCAGCCCATCACCGGTTCGGGTCCGGCCGATGAAGTAGCCGGGCACGTAGATGAAGGTCAGGATCCGGTGCAGCCGCGGCAGCAGCAGGTAGGTGAACAAGATCCAGAACGCCACCAGGAGCAGCAGCGGCCAACCCGGTCGGATGCCCTGCTGCAGCAGCAGAAAGCCCAACCACAGTGCGGCCAGACCGGCGAACGCGAAGAACGCGGCGTCGATCTTGTCCATCACACCGGAACGGCGCCGGACCGAGCGACGTGAGACGACCATGTGCTCAGTGTGGCCGATCACGCCGGCGGACCGTTCGGCTGTCGCGAGACGGGGTGAGGTGCTCAGGGTGCAGGGTGGATCTGGACCTCCTCGCCGTCGGGGTCGACCAGCACCACCCGGGGATCCGATCCGTCCGTGATCATGGTCGGGTCGAGTCCAGCAGAGCTCAACCGATCGGCAAACACGGCCAGCGGCTCCGAGGTCTCGAAGCCGATCCCGACCAGGTAGGGCGGACCGAAGAGATCGTCGGCATCGCGTGGGTCGCTCGACTCGACCTCGCCGGGATGGATGCCCAGCACTCCGGACCGGTCGCCGGCTCGCAGGCCGATCCAGTGCGGATCGTCGTACGACGGCGCGGTGAACCCGAGCGGTTCGAACCACACTGCCTCGGCCTTCATCTCGCTGGTGATGCAGACGGCGACGACGTCGAGAACGGGCGCAGCTGCAGCCTCGTCGTGCGTCTGGTAACCGCCGTACAGGTCCTCCTGGCTGTCGCCGTTGATGCCGATCACCCGGCCGTCGCGGGACATCACGATCCCCTGCTTGCCGTACGTCTCGTCCCAGATCTTCACGTCGTAGCCGCTGGCGGCCAGCTCGGCGACAGCCAACTCGGTGTCGTTGGTGGCCAGGTTGAGGGCGGTGTGCCCGGTCACCTTCCCCGAGGTGGTGTCCCTGGCGTCGTGGACTCCCAAGGTGCCGGCACGTCCTCGGAAGGTGGCGAAGGTGCCGTTGTCGTGGCTGAAGGTCAGGTGCAGGCCGATCCGGGAGTAGAAGTCGATCATGGCGGGCGCGTTCGGCGAGAACCGGAGCGGCCAGATCACGTACGGGCGAGTCATCGGGATTCCTTTCTGGACAGGTAGTCGGCGAGCGCTGACTCGACGACAGCGGACAGGCTCCGGCCCTCGTCGATCGCCCGGTGCTTGAACGCCTTGACCAGGTCCGGCGGTAGGTAGACGTTGAACTGCACCTTGGCAGGAGACTTCTCGCGCATGTCTAGAATACTAGCAATCTAGGCCATGTGGGTCCAAGAGCTGACGGCCCCCGCGCGCAGAGATCGGCACAGCAGCAAGAATGCAGGGGCCCCGGCGCCGTCCCAGGCCGCCCGACACGGAGGAGAACCGCTCGTGACTGCCGCCGAGTTCACTGCCCGAGCCCGACGCCGGGAGTCGGTGGTGGGCTACTGGATGACCCTGGACAGCCCGGTCCTGACTGAGCGTCTGGCCGGGATCGGCTACGACTACATCGTCCTCGATGCCCAGCACGGCGAGCACGACGGCCGTGCCCAGCTGGTCGGCCTGCAGGCGGTGGATGCGGCGGGACGGTCGGCCGGGATGGTCCGGGTGGAGGCCAACCACGCCACGCCGATCGGGCGTGCGCTCGACCTGGGAGCGGCGGGGGTGATCGTCCCGTTGATCAACACCGCGGACGAGGCGGCCGCCGCGGTGGCGGCGGCCCGCTACCCACCACGTGGAATCCGCTCCTACGGTCCACTGCGCGCCGATCTCCGGATCGGGCCGACACCGGCCGAGGTCGATGACACGGTGCTGGTGCTGGCGATGATCGAGACCGCTGCCGGCCTGGCGAACCTCGAGGAGATCGCTGCCACACCCGGGCTGGACGGCGTCTACGTCGGTCCGTCCGATCTGTCCATCGGGCTCGGTGCGGCCTATCCGGGCGATCCAGCGATCGAGGAATCGTTCACGCAGGCCCTGGCGGGCATCCGCCACGTGTGTGACCGCCGGGGGATCATCGCCGGCATCCACACCCCCACCGGAGAGGCGGCGGCCCAGCGACTGGCGGAGGGGTTCACCCTGGCCACGGTCGCCCACGACGTCGGTCATCTGGTGGCCGGCGCACGCCGCCACCTGACGGTCGCCCGGGACGGGACCTGAGCGGCCGCTGACCCGGGCCGACGAGCGACCCAGCCGGTTGGGTCAGTCGAGCTCCTTCTCGAACCAGACCTGGGCGTACGGGTTGTCGTTGTAGCGCGGGATCCGTCGGTAACCGTGCCGCTCGTACAGTCCGATCGCCTCGGTGAGCGAACCGTTCGTGTCGAGTCGGATCAGGTGACAGCCGGCGTTGACGGCCAGCTCTTCCAGCTGGACCAGCAGCCGCCGGCCCAATCCGAGACCCCGCACCGTGGGATCCACCCACATCCGCTTGATCTCGGCGACCCCGTCGTCGAGGGGTCGGAGCGCACCACAGCCAACCGTCGTCCCGTCCCGCGTCGCCAGCAGGAACCGCTGGTCTCGGTCCGCCGCCAGGGAGGAGGTCGCGTAGGCCACCGGGTCGAACCCGGTCTCGAAGCGCCGGCCCAGCTCGGCGAAGTAGTGCTGGACCGCGGCGACCGCCGCCGGCGAGGCCGGGTCGACCTCCGCGAACTGGACGTCCTCCGAGCTCATCCGGACGACCATAGTGCGAGTGCGCCCGAGTGTCAGGGCCCGGTCCTACCCTCCCCACATGGCCTCCACGCCGCGCTACCCCAACGACCACGACCCGACCATCGACGTGCGTCCGGCGCTGGGTCGGTTCGAGGACTTCGCCACCGTGGTCGGGACCCAGAAGGCCGGGGCCGGTGGCTGCTGGTGCATGGCCTACCGCGACAGCCGGGTGTCCAACGCCGATCGTCCCGACTACATGGAGAACGCGTGCGCGACCGAACCGGGTCCGGGGGTGCTCCTCTACGTCGACGACCTGGTGGCCGGCTGGTGCTCGGTGGCGCCGCGCGCGAGCTATCGCCGACTGCTCAACTCCCGCACGATCCCGATCCTGGATGATGCCGACGCCTGGCCCGCGGTGTGTTTCGTGGTCCGCGCCGGGTTCCGCAAGCACGGCCTGATGCACCACCTGCTGGCCGGCGCTGTCGAGCACGCCCGCGCGCATGGCGCCGAGGTGGTGGAGGGCTATCCGGTGCACACCGACGGCGGTCGGGTGGACGTGATCTCCGGGTACGTCGGCAGCGTCGCCCTGTTCGAGGCGGCCGGCTTCGACCGAGCGGCTCCGACCACCGGACGCAGCGGCGGTCGACAGCGGTGGGTGATGCGCAAGACGCTGCGCTGATCTGGAGACGACCTGTCACCGGCACCCGACAAGATGAGGGCATGGCCACGGACCTGAGACTCGGCATCACGTACGTCCCCTATCTGCCACCCGAGCACCTGCGCGACCTGGCGCAGGCGGCGGACGAGTGCGGCGTGGACGACCTGTGGGTGTGGGAGGACTGCTTCAAGCAGAGCGGCCTCGCCTCGGCGTCCGCTGCGCTGGCCTGGACGAGCAGGATTCGGGTCGGGATCGGGCTGATGCCGGTGCCGCTGCGCAACGTGGCCCTGACCGCGATGGAGATCAGCACGCTGTGCCGCCTGTTCCCCGATCGCCTGCTGCCGGGGATCGGGCACGGCGTCCAGCCCTGGATGCAGCAGGTCGGCGGCAAGGTCGACTCGCCGCTCACCCTGCTCCGGGAGTATGCGACCGCGCTCCGGCGGCTGCTGGCCGGGGAGACGGTCAGCGTCGACGGCCGCTATGTCCAGTTGGATGCCGTTGCCCTGGACTGGCCACCGAGCACCCCGCCGCCGCTCGCCCTGGGTGGCGAGGGACCGAAGTCGGTGGCGCTGGCCGGCGACCTTGCTGACGTCTACCTGTTCAGCGCCGCCCGGACCGACGAGGAGATCGCGGCCACGTACGAGATCCTGACCGAGCGCTGGCGAGCGCGCGGGATCGACCCGGCGAACCGACCGCAGGTCGTCCTTGCTCCCATCACCGCCACGGGACCGGGTGCTCGGCAGCGGGTGGACGCCGAGATCCCCTACTGGTTCAAAGATCCTGCACCGAGCATCGGGTCAGCGGGCGACGCGGAGCAGGTGGCGGCGGACTTCCGGCGCCTCGCCGGCCTAGGCGTCACGACCCTCGCGGTGCAGCCGACCCGCGACGAGCCGGATCTACTCGGTCTCGTCGAGTTCCTGGGCCGAGAGGTGAGGCCGCTGCTCGCCGCCGATTGAGGTCGCATCAAGCACGCCCGCTCAGCGCGTCCTTCGACAGGCTCAGGACACGGTTCTCAGTCGACCTCGACCGTGATCGTGTGCCAGCCGGTGGCGCCGTCGGGGGCCGGCGGGGCCGATGCCTCGGTCTGCATCTCGCCCTGAGCGTCGGTGGCCCGAACGGCGATCTGGTGCCGTCCGGGCAGCGCATCCCAGCGGTGGCGCCACTGCCGCCAGGTATCGGCACCGGTCACCTCGCCGAGCTCTGCTTCCTGCCACCTGCCGTCGATCCCGACCTCCACCTTCGAGATCCCGGTGTGTTGGGCCCAGGCCACCCCAGCGACGACGACCTGCCCCGCCGACAGCGTGCGCTTGCGGGGTACGTCGATCCGCGACGCCGTCTTGATCGGCCCCAGCGCCGACCAGCCGAGTGGTGTCCAGTAGCCCATGTCGTCGGCGAACGTCGTGACCTTCAGCTCTCGCACCCACTTCGTCGCCGACACGTACCCGTAGAGTCCTGGCACCACCATCCGGACCGGGTAGCCGTGATCGACCGGCAGCGCCTCGCCGTTCATCCCGACGGCCAGCATTGACTGCCGATCCGGATCGGTGAGCGCGGACAGCGGTGTGCCGGCGGTCCAGCCGTCCTCGCTGGTCGACAGCACCATGTCAGCGCCCGCCTGCACCCCGGCCGTGGCCAACAGCTCCCGAATCGGGTAGCCGAGCCAGACCGCGTTGCCGATCAGGTCACCGCCGACCTCGTTGGACACGCAGGTCAGCGTCGTCAGGTGCTCGACCAGGGGTTTGGCGATCAGGTCGGCGAACGAGATGGTCACCTCCTGATCCACCATCCCGCTGACCTTCAGCGACCAGTCGTCGGCCGACACGATCGGGACCTGGAGAGCCGTGTCGATGCGGTAGAAGTCGTCGTTGGGAGTCACGTAGGGCGGCAATCCGTCGACTTCGAGATCAGCACCGATCGGCAAGGGGTCACGCTTGACCGGACGGGGCAGCGTGAACCGGGACCGCGCCTCCTCCACCGCGCCGGCCGTGGCCATCAGCAGCCGCCCGGCGACCGCGCCGACGACCGCCGCCGCACCGGCGACGCCGGTCCAGATCAAGAAGCTGCGCCTGGTCACTTCCGCAGTGCGGGGATTCGCCTCCGGTGTCCGCGACCAGGTGGTCAGCCGGCCGACCAGCATCCGCAGCACCAGATAGCCCGCGACGAGACCGAGGACCGTCGGCACGAGGGCCCGAAGCGACGCCTGGCCACCGGTCAGCACGGCGATCAGGCCCACGGCCGCGATCGCTGCGAAGACGAGCCCGCCGCCGTACGGTCGTCGTTGCTCCAGCCGACCGGCCAGACCGCAGAGCGCCAGCACGCCGAGTCCGATGATCACCAGCAGCACCGGCTTGTCGGCCGTACCGAGGGTCTCCTTGCCCCAGTTGACCATCCCGGCGGGCAGCAGGTCGATGATCAAGGACCCGACCGCCGGTAGCGGTGCCCCTGCCGGTGCGATCAGGTACGCCGTGAGATCGGCTACGGCCATTCCGGCCACGCCGCCGATCACCCCGCACAGCCAGCCCCAGCCGGTCGCGGACCCCGGGGAACCAGCCACCACGTCATCGGCGGGCAGCGGGCCCGACGGCCGAGCCGTCTGCGTCATGCGCCCATCCTGCGTCGCCGATTCCCCGACCACAACTCGCCGGCCGCTTGCAGGCCGCTTACGTCCGAGGGCCGAGGGTCGGTGGACCGGAGGGATGGAAGGGTGGCCGAATGGCTCTCGCTCGACGATTCAACCCGCCGCCCAACTGGCCGCCCGCTCCTTCGGCCTGGACGCCTCCTCCGACTTGGCAGCCAGATCCGGCTTGGGGGCCGCCACCGCCCGGTTGGGAGCTGTGGACGACCTACCGGGCCAACCCCCGGGCCTTCGCGTGGTCGTTCGCCTTCGCGGGCGGCTTCTACGCGTTGATCCTGGTCGTCGCCCTGATCGGAACCGGTGGGCAGATCAACCCCGAGACGGCCGGATTCGTCCTGTTCCCGTTCCTGATGGCCGGTCTGATCACCGGCATCATCGCCTGGACCCGCCCGGTTCGCTGGGGCATCTGGCTGTACCCGCTGGTCGTCTTCGGCATCGCGCTGGGCTTCAGCCTGATCAGCAACCTGGGCCGGATGAGTTGACCCGTACGGTGGCTCGCGTGGGGTACGCCGTACAGGGGGTTCTGTTCGATCTGGACGACACGCTGTTGGACCACTCGGCCGCCGCGGCTGCGGCTGTGTGGAGGTTGGTCGGTTCGCGTCCCGACTGGCCCGACGACCGAGTCACCACGGTGACCCGGTGGCACGAGCTGGAGACGGAGCACTTCGCCCGGTTCGCCGCCGGCGAGGTCAGCATGATCGAGCAGCGGCGCGCACGGATCCACGCCTTCCTGGATCTGGGCGAGGTCGGCGACGAGGTGCTGGACGAGCAGTTCGACACGTATCTCCGCCACTACCGCGAGGGCTGGCGACCGATCCCCGGCGGCCCTGATCTGGTGATCCGGCTGCTGGACGAGGGCTATCGGGTCGGCATCCTCACCAACGGCCAGAGCGTCCAGCAGCGGGCCAAGCTCGCGGCGATCGGTCTGACGGACCCTCGCCTCGTCGTCTGTGTGTCCGAGGACCTGCCCGCGGCGAAGCCGTCGCCGCAGGCGTACGCCGCCGCGTGCTCCGCACTCGGCCTTCCTCCGGATCAGGTGCTGATGGTCGGCGACAGCCTGATCAACGACATCGACGGAGCGCGCGCGGCAGGACTGCAGGCGGTGCAGGTCAGCGCAGATAGTGCCGACCGGGACTCCGACGCCGACGACGTGGTCGAGCGGATCGCCGCAGTGACCGACCTTCAGCTCTGAGCCTGCGCGGGAGTCGCGGGCCCGGACGTGATCGCCTCACCTGGAGGTGTCGGGCTCGAACTCGTAGCTGTGTGGCGCGGCGATGTGGTCGATCGGGCCATCGACGTAGCGGGCCGCTGTGAACAGGACCGGATGGTCGAAGAACGCCTCGGTGCCGCACGGGAAGGTCAACGGCGTGCCGGTGGCCAGCCAGGAAATGGTGTGGATCATCGCGAGCATGGGCCGCGGTTCGGAGGTCCGATTGGGCATGCCGGCATGCCAGAGGCGGATGTCGCGGATCAGCATGCTGCCGCGTCGCATGGTGGGCTGGAACGGTGCCGACACCGTACGACGCGCTTCGAGCAGGTCGGGGTCGATCTTGATGTCATCGCCGACACCGACGCCCAGCTCGCGGTGCGTGCCGGGCCACAGCTCGGTCGCTCCGTTCGCCGGGGAGATGTCGACCGTGGCGACGTTGACCACCAGCTGCGCAGCCGGGTGCGCGGACTCCAGCACCTCGAGCGGCCAGAGATGGCCGACATCGGCGTGCACCGGCTGGCGTTCATCACCGGGGAGCGCCGTGTTGCCGCCGTACATGACGTTCTTCAGTCCCGGGCCCAGCACAGCGGAGGTCACCGCGATCACATAGGGGTTCAGCAGCACGTCGGCGAAGAGATACGGCGGGAACGGCGGCGGATCCTGCTGCAGGTTCCCGACGTTCCAGTTGTACGGCGCATCGGCCCGTGCTCGGAGCTCGGCGACCTCGGCGACCAGCCGCTCGTGCAACACGTCCAGATGAGCCGGCGCCACCACCTCGTTCACGACCACGAAGCCATCGTTCCGGAGGGCATGCACGCCTAATCGCTGGTTCTCGGCGGACAGCACACCGGCGGCTCGTTCGGCTTCGGTGGGATCGATGGTGATCATCGGTGTCTCCTCTCCCACGTCGGTAGCACTGTGAGCCCCCCTCGAGCACATCGCTCAGGACGTGGGGCCGGACCGACATCCTCCGACGTATAGTGACCGACGGCGATGGTGTCCGCCAGAGGGTTGCCCTCGAACCGCCCGCCCGGACTGATGACTCCTGAGACGAGCCGGTCGACGTCTGAGGAGCGTGGTTGATGAGCGGGACAACTCGAACCGAGCCGACCGAGCGTCTCTCCCGTGCCGACATCGTCCTTGTCGCAGCAGGTGGAGCCGTCGGCACCGGCCTCAGATTCGGCCTCACGCTGAGCGTGCCGCCCGTCCACGGCCTCCCGATGACGATCTTGATCGTCAACGTCGTCGGGGCCCTCGTCCTGGGTCTGCTGCTCGAGAGTCTGGCCGAGCTCGGCCCTGATCATGCTCTGAGCCATCGGCTGCGCCTGGGCGTCGGCACTGGCGTGCTGGGTGGGTTCACGACCTACTCGACGCTGGCCGTCGACGGCGTCACTCTGGCCCTCACCAGCCCAGCCGTCGCCCTGGCCTACGGGCTCGGGACGGTGATCCTCGGTGCGGTCGCGTCGATCACCGGGATCGCGGCGGCCCGGAGCCTGATCCGGCCCGCGCTGCGCAGCCGGCTGGTGCCACCGTGTTGATCGAGCTCCTGGTCGTCGCTGTAGCCGGCGGGACCGGCGCTGTCCTGCGATTCGTGGTCGACGGAGCCATCCGGCGGCGCAGCACGGCCGACTTCCCCCTGGGCACCATGATCATCAACGTGTCCGGCTCACTGGTGCTCGGGCTGCTCACAGGGCTGGTGCTGAGCCAGCTGCTGCCGCCCGAGTGGCACCTCGTCGTCGGCACTGGACTGATGGGCGGCTACACCACCTTCAGCACCGCCAGCGTCGACACGGTTCGTCTCGTCGAGGAGCGCCGCTGGGCCGCGACGGTGATCAACGGGTTCGCGATGTTGATCTTCTGCACCCTCGCCGCCGGCGTGGGATACCTGATCGGTGTCACCGTTTAGCCAGGTTGCGCGTCGAACATGGTCCGATCCGGGTCGTGGCCGATCATCTCCAGCTGAGGATGCGGATGACGGTGCTCCCGTTCCCCGATCGGAGCTGCACGAGGTCGCAGTCCTGGTTCACCTGCCACAATCCATCGTGAGCGTCGGTAGGAACCGTTCGACCATGGAGCGGGTCGTCGACAGGCGCATCGTCGGAGACCTCGCAGATGACGGCGTCGGCGTCGCTCCAGATCCGGATCGCCACGCTGGTCGAGCCACGGCGCAGGCTTCCCCGAGCCAGCACCTCCGTCGCCGCCGCCATCCGGGCGGCTCGGTCGGCGGACAGTCCGGCCACGTACAGCTCGAGCTTGGCATAGCCGACCAGACGATGCATCGAATCTGCGGTGTAGACACCGCCGCGCGTGCGACCACCCGGCTCGCTCAGGCTGCCGCTGAACAGCTCTTCGACGTGGGCCCGTCCACCGTAGGTGCCGCTCCCTCGGTACTCTCCCGCGTCGACGATGACGGGATGGCTCCGGTGCGCCTCCTCGATCACCGGGGCCGGTAGCGTCTCGGCGTCATAGGGGCAGATCAGCCACAAAGGTGCCGCTGGATCGATCGCCACGTTCAGGATCGCCTCATGCAGCTGGCACTCCGCCAGCTCCTCGTCATGACGGCCCGGCCAGATCGGCTCCCCGATGCCTCGGGAAGGTCGACTCTCGCCATCAGGCGTTGCGACGAAGTCGCGCCAGGCGGGAATGATGCGGGCCGGGTTGCTTCCCAGCCGCTCCATGTCCACGAACCGCACCTGTTCGGCCGCTGGTTCGCCGAGGGCAGCTCGCAGCCAGTGCGTGTGCTCGTTGGTCACAGCCACCAGAACCGGCTCACCCAGCTCCAGTCCTTCATCGACGAACGGCACCAGAGTGTCGGTGAAATCCTCGCGATCGTGCCACAGCAGAGCCTCGTGTCGATAGCTCTGCTGGGACCGCTGGGGTACCCGTCGACTTCTCATCAGCTCCTCAACACCGTCGAGTCGTGAGCCACGCAGGACAAGCACTGGATCTCGAGGGGACTGCTCCTAGCGGAGATCTCGCTCGAGAACGTCAAGGCACCCGAACGTGACGACTTCCTGGCGCCGGTTTGGACAGCGTGCAACAGTTCGACACTGGCACTGTACTCGCGTGGCCAGCAATCGGGGGGCCGACGAGGAGAACAGCACGAGAAGCAAGGCCAGGAGGAGCCAGATCCGACACCACAGGTCACGGGGGCGGATCGCCCGCTCGAACCCAGGATCTGAACCGACCTGGCAGCTCACCTGACGTTCCGCCCATGTCGAACGCGGCTGGTCGGCTCCGACCTCGGGATGACAGGCTCACCAGGAGCCATCGACAGACCAGGAGCGACTCGTGAAGTACGTGATCTTGATCCACAGCAACCCTCAGCCGTGGGGTCACCCGACCCAGCAGCTCACCGAGGAGGGGCGCGCGCTGTCCGCCGAGCAGCACGCTGAGATGGACCGCACCTTCGACGCGCTGATGGAGGAGATCTCCGCGTCCGGCGAGTTCGTCACGGCCGAGGCGCTGGCCGACCCGAGCTCGTCCACGTTGTACCACTGGAGCCCGGACGGAGACTTCACCACCGACGGACCGTACGCGGAGACCAAGGAACACCTGGCCGGGTTCTTCCTGATCGACTGCGCCAGCCGTGAGCGGGCGGAGCAGATCGCGGCCGCGTTCGCGCAGCCCGGTGGCACGGTCGAGCTGCGGCCGGCCATGTGGTCGGGCAGCGACGACCAGTGAACGCGCTCGGATGACCGAGTCTGACTGTCGCGCTCCGCGCTCCGCGGTCACGAGCTGCGCGAGATCTCGCTCGTTCGTCACGATCATGTACGACGCGGCATTGCCTGGACAGATTGGGCGTGTCGTACCTGATCGCTCCTGCACTCCCGAGAGGCTCCGCCCGTGACCGACCGGGAGGTCGAGGACCTGTGGCGGGACTGCGCGCCCCAGGTCCTCGCCGCCCTGGTACGCAGGTACGGCGACTTCGACGCCGCCGAGGACGCGCTCCAGGAGGCCCTGCTGGCGGCCGCGCGACAGTGGCCAGACGCTGGGATCCCGGACCGGCCCGAGGCATGGCTGATCACGGTCGCGTCCCGGCGGCTGGTCGACGTATGGCGCTCGGAACGGTCCCGCCTGGAGCGGGAGCACCTCGACCACGTCCGGACCGCGGCGGATCGGCACCATGCTCCCGCTGCCGACCAGGTCGAACCGGTCGACGACTCGGTGGTGGTGCTGCTGTTGTGCTGCCATCCCACCCTGTCCCGGCCCAGTCAGGTCGCGCTCACCCTGCGTGCCGTCGGCGGCCTGCGCACCGATCAGATCGCCCGGGCGTTCCTGGTCCCTGAAGCCACGATGGCCCAGCGGATCAGCCGTGCGAAGGCACGGCTGCGCCAGCTGGACGCACCGTTCGCCCCGCCGACTGCGGACGAGCTTCCCGATCGGGTCGCGGCCGTCACCCAAGTGCTCTATCTGATCTTCACCGAGGGCCACCTGAGCAGCTCCGGCCCTGAGCTCTTCGACGTGTCGCTGAGCCAGGAAGCCGTTCGACTGACCCGCTGGCTGCATGCCCGGCTGCCGAGGCAGGCCGAGGTCGCCGGGCTCTTGGCGCTGATGCTGCTGACCGATGCCCGCCGGGCGGCGCGGCTGGCCCCGGACGGTTCGCTGATCCCGCTCGATCACCAGGACCGCCGCCGGTGGGACGCGGAGCAGATCCGGGAAGGCATCACCCTGATCGAGGCGGCGCTGCCCACGGGACCGGTCGGTCCGTACCAGTTGCAGGCGGCCATCGCCGCCGTGCACGCGGAGGCAGAGCGCGCCGCAGACACCGACTGGCGGCAGATCGAGCTCCTGTACGGGATGCTCGAGCAGGTGGCGCCGAGCCCGGTGGTCACCCTGAACCACGCGGTGGCCGTGGCGATGGTCGACGGCCCGGACGCGGGGCTACGGCTGATCGAGCCGCTGCAGTCGGTCCGAGAGCTGCGGCACAGCCACCGGCTGCCGGCGGTTCAGGCCCATCTGCTGGAGCTCGCCGACCGCGCCGACGAGGCGCGCACCGCGTACCTGTCAGCCGCCCGGCTCGCGACCAGCGTCCCCGAGCAGCGCTATCTCAACCTGCGGGCCGAGCAATCCGGTCGGCCGCCTCGACGATGAGCTGCGGCTGGTCGACACTCGCCGCCAGAGTGCCCTCGAGGGCACCGGACAGGCCGACCATCTCGAGGATCCGCTTCTCGTTCAGCACCCAGACGCCGTGCTCGCAGAGCCGAGCGTGTGCTTCCTCGACGGCGGCCCGGGCAAGCTGACCGAGAGCCACCACCTGGTTGCCCAGTCCGGCCGCGCGGCGGGCATGGGCCAGGCTGAAGTCTCGGTGGAACCGCCAACGCTCCGGACCCGATCGGGACAGCGCCGCCGGATAGTCGGTCGGCACGTCGAGACCACCAGCCAGCACGATGGAGGAGGCGACCTCGGCCGTGAGCGTGTAGGTCGGCATGCCCGCGAGATAGCCCAGCAGGCCGTCTACCTCGTAGCGTCCGTGCTGCGCTTCGGCCGTCCAGCGCTCGACCGAGTCCAGGTCGCGCAAGAGGGCGTCGATCCGGATGCCCCGTCGGGTCAGCCACGCGCCGCCGTTCATCAACCGGCCCCACGACCCGGGCGGGTGGACCTCGCCGAGCTCTCGCAGCCGAGCCAGGTCGAGGGGGTTTCGGTAGTAGACGCCGAGATCCCAGTCGGAGTCCTCCGTCGCGGTCCCGCTCACTCGCGAGCCGCCGAGCACGACCGCCCGAACCCCTGGCATCGCCGCTACTCGCTCGACGACCTCGACGACTGGGGCCGGCAGGGCGGGCAGCGTCAGCGGGATGCTCGGGTCGGGCATGCTGGCCGACCCTACGCGCCGCCAGAGAGGCCGGCACCTGGTTACTGTGGCCTCGCGATGGGCAGGACCAACGGTGGTGTGCCAGACCCTGACACGGAGGTGGCGGATGACGGACGTCAGCGAGTTGCCGGACAGCATCGGCAAGGTGGCTCGACGCGAGCTCGGCGTGCACGGGATCACCCGCTACGACCAGCTGGCGGAGAAGACCAGCAGGGAGATCCTGGCCATCCACGGTGTCGGGCCCAAAGCGGTCCGGCTGCTGACCGAGCAGCTCACCGAGCGGGGTCTGTCGTTCAGGGGCGAGAGCACCGGGCCGGCAGCCGTCGAGCCCGACTCGGCGTCGTACCGGTTCCGGACCACGATCGAGCTGGGCGGCAAGACAGCGACCGGGTTTCGTGTCCCGGCCGAGGTGGTCGCCGCACTCGGTCCGGGCAAGAGGCCGCGGGTTTCCGTCACCATCGGTGCGCACACCTACCGGAGCACGGTGGCCGCCTACGGCGAGCTCTTCATGCTCCCGTTGAGCGCGGAGAACCGTACCGCTGCCGGCGTCGCTGCCGGCGACGTGGTGGAGGTCGAGCTCACGGCTGACCACGCGCCGCGGACCGTCGAGATGCCGGACGACCTGGCCGCCGCCCTCGCCGGCCGGCCGGGAGCCAGGGCCGCGTTCGACGCCCTCTCCTACAGCCACCAGCGGTCCCACGTCCTCGCGATCGAGGCGGCCAAGAAGCCCGAGACCCGAGCCCGTCGGGTGGCGAAGGTGGTCAGCGACCTTACCGCGCCCTGAGCCTGTCGAAGGCCCGGTGCTCGACAGGCTCCAGCACGCACACATCTCCCAGGCCTGAGCTTGTCGCGCCCTGAGCTTGTCGAAGGGCCCGTGCTCCGACAAGCTCAGGACGCACACTTCCATGCCCAGGTGCTGCCTCGCCTGCAAGGATCGCCGCATGGAGATCCGCGACGCCGTCGACGCCGACTGGTCCGGCATCTGGGAATTCATGCGCCCGATCCTGGCGGCCGGTGACACGTACTGCTGGCCGACCGACACCACCGAGGAGGCCGCTAGGGCGTGGTGGATGACGAAGCCGGGCGGTCGCGTGCTGGCGGCCGTCGACGACGCCAGCGTCCTCGGCACAGCCGAGCTGCATCCGAACCAGCCGGCAGCCGGCAACCACGTCGCCAACGCCGGCTTCATGGTGGCGCCGGCGGCCTCCGGTCGCGGAATCGGGCGGGCTCTGGCTCGACGCGTGCTCGACGCGGCGGTCGAGGACGGCTACACAGCGATGCAGTTCAACGCCGTCGTCGAGACCAATGAGAACGCCATCCGGCTGTGGGAGTCACTCGGCTTCACGACCCTCGCCACCGTCCCGGCGGCGTTTCGTCACCCGCGGCAAGGATTGGTCGGCCTACGCATCATGCACTGCTTCCTGGCGTGAGCTGGCGCGGCGAGCCGGCCCAGGACCAGCGGCTCATCGAGCACCGTCAGCCGTCGCCGCTTCGCCGGTCAACCTCACGGACACCGAGCGCCAAGGTCGCCGGATGCCCGTTGACGAGCAGGTCGTATGACCTCGATCGCTCGAAGCCGTGCTGCCGCCACAGCTCCGCCGTCTGGTCGGCGAGCCGGCGAGACAGGAGCATGGCCACCTGGCCGCCGGGGCGCAGCACTCGATGGATGCTGCCCAGAGCGTCGGCCAACAGCGTCTCCGGTTCCGAGTTGTTCTGATCGAACTCCCCCCACGGGGGATCGGTGACCACGACGTCGACGGAGCAGTCGGGAACGGAGACCAGACTTCTCGCGTCATCCGCGAGCGTTCGGACACCTGGTGTGCCTTCGACTCCCGGCAGCAGCTCGGCCGAGCCGTCCGCATAACCGAGATCTGAGCAGATCGCCACCCGAAACGGCTTCGTCGTACGCGCGGCGATGAGTGCACCGCTGCCGGCGAAGGGGTCGAGGACCACGTCGTCGGCACGGGGCCTCGTAGCGTTCACGATCAACTCGGCGAGGTCGGGAGCGAGCCCACCCTTGGGCGGCTTCGAGCGAGCGGGCCGCGGGATACGCTGACAGAACAGGACTTCGCCGAGATCTCGTCGGGTGATGGCCCAGTACTCATCCCCGCCACCACGGGGCGTGAACCGTCCGCCCGTGGCCCGACTCACGGCCTGCTCCAGCCGGGACCGGCTGCCAGCGGGAACGCCGGCGAGCTGTCCGTCCTCGGAGAACATCAGCCGGTACGGCTGACGAGTCCGCGGCAGCGACCACTGCGGCGCTCGTGCGGCGATGGCCTCGACTGCCTGTTCGAGGTTGCGGCGCCGAGGAACGGACCCGAGGACCTCGAAGCAGTTCTTCACGTAGGACACTCGGCCGAGCTTCTGCTGCGGGACGTCCGTTCGGATCAGGACCGCGCTGTCGTCGGCGTAGAGCGTCCGACCGTTCACGTCGGCGCTCAGTGACAGTGCCACCAGCTCTCCGAGCCCGGCGGCGTGCATGCAGAGCACCTTCACCGGACCGACCCTATCCGCCTGTCAACTCGCCGCAGTGTCGAAGGATCTCGTCCACGACCCTGGACAGTGGCGCGGTCGCGTCGATGATCACGCCGATCCGCGGGATGTCCTCCCTGGTCTGATGCAGTTGCAGGACGACTTGACGTTCTTCCTCTCGTCCGCCCCATTCGTCGCTGGGTCTTCTCTCCAGTCGGCGCCGCAAAGTGTCCGGGTCGACGTCGAGGACGAACACGCCGTCGAAGAGGTCGATGAAGGCGGGGAAGTTCCGGGAACCGCCGCAGAAGAAGGTGATCGGCTGCCGCTGGTCCGCGACCAGGGCTCTGACTCTGTCCAGCCGCCAGAGGTGGTGCTCGTGCCCACCACCGACGACAGGTTCTCCGGTTACCGGATCACCTTGATAGGCCAGCTCTCGGTCACCGTGGACGGCGTGGTGACCGCGCCTCTGCAACTCGGTGCAGACCGAAGTCTTACCGGTGCCGGAGACGCCCTCGATCAGGAAGTTTCTGACACCCATCGTCGGATGGTACGAGTCGCCACGGGTGAAAACGGATGGCGCCCGACGACAGAATGCAGTCATGGACATCGAGAGCCTGAACCGCGCCGCCTGGGACAAGGCAGTCGATGGCGGCGACAACCCAGCCACCAAGGTCGTCTCGAGTCAGCAGGTCGCCGATGCGCGGGCCGGATCGTGGGCCATCCGGGTGAGCGCGCAGCGGACGGTCCCGCACGAGTGGTTCCCTCCCCTGCCTGGACTCCGCGTCCTGTGCCTGGCGGCTGGGGGCGGACAGCAGGCGCCGATCCTCGCCGCGGCCGGCGCGGAGGTCACGCTGCTGGACGGGTCGCCTCGGCAGCTCGGCCAGGATGCTTTCGTGGCCGAGCGGGACCGGCTGGAGCTTCGCCTCGTACAAGGCGACATGGCCGATCTCTCGGCGTTCGCCGACGGGAGCTTCGACCTGGTCGTCAACCCGGTCTCGACGCTCTTCGTCCCCGATGTGCGAAAGGTCTGGCGCGAATGCCGCCGCGTCTTGACGAGCCAGGGTGTCATGATCGCTGGCTTCATGAACCCGGACGAGTTCGTGTTCGACCCGGATGCGCTCGATGATCGCGGCGAGTTCGTGGTGAGGTATCCGCTGCCGTACGTCGAGCACGAGACCCTCGACGCCGCCGCGCTGCAGGATCGGATCGCCGCGGGAGAGATGTTCCACTTCAGTCACACCTTGGAAGCCCAGCTCGGCGGCATGATCGAGGCGGGATTCGT
>DASQLI010000175.1:0-37374 GCA_035630075.1 Microlunatus sp. | reverse complement strand
GCTATCGCCACCGCCGTCCTCGGTCGGCCCGCCAGATGAGCCCCGCCCGACCCCACCGTCCGGGAGCGCGACGCTGTAGCGCTCGGCCGCCCAGCGGAGTACTCGGCCTCGCTGGTCCTCCTCCAAGTCGGCGAGCGCGGTCGCCACCGCCGACATTGCGTTGATCTCTGGATCACTCATGCGAGCCTCCCGACTTCGCGGACTTCGGCGACCTCTTCGCGGCGGCGGACCCGAAGACCAACGAGGACAAGGCGCTCGTGGCCGGGGTACTGGCGGCAGGTTCACGAGGGCGATGAGAAGTGGCAGTCCACCGCGCTACAGAAGGACCTGCGCAACCTCGGCCACGCGATCCCGAACATCACCGACGCTCTCTCGAGCAATATCCGGAAGCGCCCCCAGCGCGTCATCCAGTTGCAGAAGTCGGGCAGCGCACGTCAGGCGCGCAAGACGTACAAGGTGACTCGCGAGGGTCTCGTGTACGTGCAGGGAATGCTCGGCCACGGCGGGTGATGCAGTGAGTCTGGCCCTCCAGGACGCGTTCTCCGTCCTGCCCTGCACGCTGCGGGATGATCTCCTCAACGCCTTCAACGAGATCGTCAAGAACTACCGCGAGCACAAGTGGGAGCCGTCAGAACTCAACGGCGGCAAGTTGTGCGAGGCGGTCTATACGGTCGTCCTCGGGTGGCTGGATGGAGGAATGTACCCGGCCCGCGCCAAGAAGCCCAACCGCTTCCCGCAGACCTGTCTGGGACTGGAGCAGAAGTACGCGCAGGTCCCCGACAGCCGGTCGGCCCGGACCCTGATCCCCCGCATGATGGTCGGACTGTACGACATCCGGAACAACCGCGGGGTCGGCCACGCCGGGGCCGAGGTGGACCCGAACCGCATGGACGCGACTGTAGTGCTCTATACAGCGAAGTGGCTCATGGCCGAGTTGGTCCGCTTGCTGCACACGCTGCACATCGACGAGGCCACGGGTGTCGTGGATGCACTCATCGAGCGCGAGGTCGCATGGGTGTGGACCCGCGGCGACAAGAAGCGGGTTCTGCGCACTGGCATGACCTGGAAGCAGCAAACGCTCGTGCTGCTGCTGACGGAGGCCGGGGAGGTTGCTGAGGCTGACCTGTTCAGGTGGCTTGAGCACCCGGGACTTCCGAGTTTTCGCAAGGACGTCCTGAAGGCGCTGCACAAATCCCGCCTGATCGACTTCGACCTCGACAAGCGCACGGTGACGTTGCTTCCTCCGGGCGTGACGGCCGCCGAGGAGCTGGTCCAGCAATGTGCGTGACATCTTCCGGCTCGTCATTGAGCCGCATGTAGCGTCCGTGCGCAGAAGCCCGCCGGATCGCGCAAGAGAGGTGCCTAACGAAAAACCCGGCCCCAGAGGGGCCGGGTGGTGTGTCTTTAGTGTATCAGCGATGCTCGGCGCTACCACGCCTGAGGTTTGGTGATGCGCGAGCCGATGGTCTGGGGCAGCTGGTGGTCGTACCAGTCGGACGGCTGCATCTGGTACCACCAGTGGTGGCCGACGCCGTCGGCGTGCCCACCGGCCAACTTGCCCGCCCGGTAGCCTTTGGTGGGGTTGACCAGCCCGATAGGGACGCGGCCTCGCGCGAAGGCGACGGGGTAGGCGAGGTCGCTGTCGTTGGAGATCACCACGGCTGCGTCAATCGCGCCAGTCAGTATGTCGATGAGCAGATGAGAGGCGACGTTGACGTCGGAGCCCTTCTCTTCTCGGCGAGCAACCGAGGCCATGAAGCGAGCGTCGGGGACGTCTTGCTCGGCTCCGTCTTGCACCATGAGCGGCCACTGAGGGTGACTAATGACCGGTTTGCCATTCCGACCGGCGATTGCGAGGGGCGCTGTGGCAACGCGGGCGACGTAGTTGCCGAAGCTGATGTGAGTCACTGAGTCGGAGCGTTCCAGCGCGCGAAGGTAGACGTCCTGTTCGCGTTGGCCGACGGGGTTACTGGCTCCGCTCACGCGCGCGGTGCAGTAGGTGATCGTCTCGATGAGCGGCTCTGGCCAGCGGGAATGTGCGGCGATCAGGTCGGACGCAAGAGCCTTCAGGTCGAGCCATCGCCATCCGGGCGTCGATCGGCCACACAAGCCGCGACCGCCGTAGTACAGGTTGTACCCGTCGATGTAGACGCCGACTCGCACGGCTCAGACGCTAGGCGAGGGGTCTGACATCGCCGGAGTTCGACTGGTGTGCAGCATGCGGAAGAGGGAGAGATGACCGATCGAGCGGTTTGATGATCCAGCGGTGGCGGTTGATCTCGCGAGGGTCAAGAAGCTCCTGGACAACCTCGCTCCTTGTCCACCTCTCCCAGGGTCGAAAGGCCAGCCCGGGAGCGCGAAGTGCAGACCGGCCCCAGCATGGAGATGCTGGGGCCGGTCCCTGGGGTGAGTGACGGGACTCGAACCCGCGACTTCCTGGACCACAACCAGGTGCTCTACCAACTGAGCTACACCCACCATGCGCGCGGCGCCCCAAGCACGGCAGGAGGCGTCGACAGCGACGTGAAGCATAGCGGTCAGCGGCCGTCGAACCGAATCGAGTTCCGGCCCGCTGGTGCGTGACACTAGGACCTCGGTGCGCCTGCCGATTCGTCGGTGGACTCGTCGGCCCGCGCGGCGACCGCGTCGGTAGGGCTGAGCATTCCCTGATGGCGGGCGGCGACCGCCTTCGTCGTCGCCGAGTCCGGCCCGGGCGGCGGCACGAAGAGCACCTCCCGGTAGTAGCGCAGCTCCTCGATCGACTCGCGGATGTCGGCCAGGGCGCGGTGGTTCCCCGACTTGGCCGGGGAGTGGTAGTAGATCCGCGGATACCAGCGGCGGACCAGCTCCTTGATCGAGGAGACGTCCACGTTGCGGTAGTGGACGTAGCCCTCCAGCGTCGGCATGTCCCGGGCCAAAAAGGCGCGGTCGGTGCCGATGGTGTTGCCGGCCAGCGGAGCTCTGCGGTTCTCCGACACGTGCTCCTTGACGTACGCCAGCACCTGCTCCTCGGCCTCGGCCATGGTCAGGCCGCCGGCCAGCAGGTCCGAGAGGCCGGAGGAGGCGTGCATGGTCCGGACGAAGTCGCCCATCTGGGTGAGCGCCTCGTCGGACGGCTTGATCACGACGTCCACACCGTCGCCGAGCACGTTCAGCTCGGCGTCGGTGACCAGCACGGCGACCTCGATCAGCGCGTCCGCGGTGATATCCAGTCCGGTCATCTCACAGTCGATCCAGACCAGTTCGTCGCTCACCGCTGTGATCTTACGGCTACGTTGCGCGCCAGCCAGCCGGATCCGAGCCAGGTGACCACACCCATCACAGCGGAGGCCAGCCCGAGAGTGGCGATAGCGGTGATGCCGCCGATCGCCAGCGGGCCGAGCGCGTTGCCGACGTCGGCGCAGAGCCGCCAACCGCCGAGGAACTGCGATCGGCCCTCGACGGGAGCCGCATCGGCACCGAGGGTCATCACGACGCCGGAGGAGATGCCGTTGCCCAGACCCATCAAGCAGGCGATCGCGCCGACGCCCAGCGCTGTGTGCGTGAACGGCAACAGGACGAAGCCGAGACCGAGCGTGATCATGGCCGGTACGGCGACAGCAGCGCGACCGTACCGGTCCATGATCGCTCCGCCCGGGTAGAACAGCAGCATGTCGACCCCGGCGGAGATGCCGAAGATCACACTGGTGGTGGCCGCGTCGATGCCCTGCGCCTCGGCCCACAGCGGCACGATCGCCTGCCGGGTCGCCCGCGCGGCTGACAGCAGCAGCACCCCGGTGCCGAGGGTGAGCAGAGTGCGACGGTGCTGTGCGAGCACGGACAGCACCGACGGTCGGGCCACGGCTGACGAGGTCAGATCGCGCCTGGCCGTGTGCTCGGGAAGGTCCGGCAGCAGCGCGGCCAGGCCGGCCGCGGCGAGGCTCATCGCGGCGGCGAAGACGTACGCGCTCGCGATGTTCACCCGAGCGACGATGATCGCGCCGACGAATGGTCCGAGAAAGCTGCCGATCCGGAAGGTGCCGCCGAGCGTGGACATCGCCCGGGCCCGGATCCGTAGCGGGATCGCGGCCGTCAGGTAGGCCTGTCGCGCGAGGCCGAAGACAGCGTTGGAGAGCCCGGCGACGAACACCGCCGCGGCCAGCACCGCCACGTTCGGCGACAGGTAGGCGCCGATCAGGGCGCCGACGTCGACCAGGCAGGCGATGATCAGCGCCCACCGTTCACCGATCCGCGCGGCCAGCGCTCCGGCAGGCAGGTCCCCGACCAGCTGGCCGAGCCCGAGCATCGCAACCACCAGCGCGGCCACGCCGACGCTGGCCCCGAGGTCACGGGCGGAGAGGGCGACCAGCGGCAGGATCGCGCCCGCGCCGATGGAGACCAGCAAGGTCGGCCCGTAGACCGGCACCGCCACCTGCCGCCAGCTGAACGTCTCGGAGGGGTCGGGTTGCATAGCCCGGCCATCCTGTCACGATCGGCCCTCAGCTCGTTCCGCCCGGCGTCGTCATCCTGGAGGCTGCGGAGCCAGGCGGCGACGACAGTAGGATGCCGATCCCGGCCCCCGTAGCTCAGCGGATAGAGCAGGAGCCTTCTAATCTCTTGGTCGTAGGTTCGATTCCTACCGGGGGCGCTCGCCGGCGCGCCGACTCGGTAGCCTCGCCGCTATGAGTGTCGCTCCTGCTGCGGTGAGGAACCAGCTGACCACCTCCGGCGGTCTCACCCTCGGGTACCGGGAGTGGGGCCGGGCCGACGGGTCGGTGGTCATCCTGCTGCACGGGCTCGGCTCCGACGCCGACGACTGGTCGCTGATCGGCCCGGGACTGGGGCGACGGTGCCGGGTGATCGCGCTGGACGCACGCGGACACGGTCAGAGCGACTGGGCGACCTCGTACGAGCTCAGCGACCTCCGCGATGACGTGCTGGAGGCGATGGACGCCCTCGGCGTGCTCGCGGCCGCGGTGGTGGGGCACTCGATGGGTGGGGTGGTCGCCTACCTGCTCGCGGCGACCTACCCCGACCGGGTCCGGGCCCTGGTGCTGGAGGACATGCCGCCGCCGATCCCGGCCGATCCGCCGCGGGAGCTTCCCCTCGGCCCGGAGCCGGGGGAGACCTGCGACTGGCGGGCGGTTGCCATGCTGCGTACCTGGCGGAACGATCCCGACCCGTCCTGGTGGGACTTCGCCCCGGACATCCGGGCCCGGACGTTGGTGGTCGGCGGCGCGCACTCGGACATGCCGCAGGACAAGCTGGCCGAGCTGTCCCGGCTGATCCCGCGCGGCTCGTTCACCTCACTCGACACCGGCCACACGGTGCACGAGGAGCGACCGGGCGAGTTCCTCGCAGTCGTCGTGCCGTTCTTGGACGGCGCCATCCGCTGACCACGGGGAGGGCGTCACTCGAGCCTCTGGACCGGCACCTCGGCGCAGGTACGCTGGCCCGCATGTCGGCGACCACCACGAGCCCTGACCAGCTCCAGGACCCGTCACCGACACCTGCCTCAGCGCCGGCGGCCGCTCCGCCCGCCAAGGCCTCGAGGCGGAGTCGCCGGTCGCCCGACCCGGCGGTCGCGGCCCGCCGAGCACGCCGCCGCAACAACATCCCGGCCGAGCCGGATCCTGCCGAGCCGATCCCGAGGCGGATCCTGCGATCGCCGCTGGTCTGGCTGACCGTGGTGATGCTGCTCGTGTACGCCGTTCTGCTGGTGCTGCTCTACCGCCAGGTCGTTCCCGACCAGGAGGTTCCGGGCGGCACCATCCCCGGCCTGGGCACCGAGGCGATCCCGATCGCCGCCAAGTACGCCGCGATCACCGCTATCCCGCTCTCGCTGTTGTTCTTGTGGGCCGACCGCTACCGCCCGCAGCGGTTCTGGGTCTGGCTGATGACCTTCGGCTGGGGGGCCTGCGTGGCCACCTTCGTGTCCGCCCAGGTCAACACCTGGGCCGCCGCACACCTCAGCATCATCGGCGACGGCGACCCGGCAACGGGTGCCCGGGCAGCGATCTACGTGGCGCCCTGGGTGGAGGAAGCCGCCAAGGGAACGGTCTTGTTCTGGCTGGCGATCCTGATGCGCTACCAGTGGGTCAGCCGAGTCAGTGGGATCGTGCTCGCCGGCCTGTCGGGCGCCGCCTTCGCGTTCGTGGAGAACATCCTCTACTACGGCCGTGCCTACCGGTACGCGGCGCGGTCTTTCGGTGAGGTACCTCCGCTGGAGGCCCTGCAGAGCCTGTTCATGCTGCGCGGGGTGATGACGTTCTTCGGTCATCCGCTGTTCACCGCGATGACCGGCATCGGCCTGGCCGTCGCACTCCGTTCGAAGAGCAAGGTCGTACGGGTGGTTGCGCCGCTCGCCGGCTATACCGCCGCAGCGTTCCTGCACATGACCTTCAACGCCTCGGCGTCCCTGCTGCAGGGCACCGGCCTGCTGCTGATCTACCTGTTCGTGGCGATCCCGCTGGTGATCGGGGTGGTGGTCTTCACCGTCCGCCAGGTCCTGCACGAAGGTCGGCTGATCCGCACCAGGCTGGTGGACTACGTCCGGCTCGGCTGGCTGCCGGAAAGGGACCCGGCCGCCTTGGCGCGGCTGCGCACCCGAGGTCGGGCACTGTGGCAGGCGATCTTCCTCGGCCCCGACGTCCTGCTCGCCACCGTACGGTTCCAGCGTTCGGCCACCGAGCTGGCCTACCTCCGCGACGCGATGGCGCGCGGCATCGTCGACGACGCGGGTCTGGCGCGGGAGAAGCTCCTGCTGCACAAGGTCTACGGGCTGCGCGGTCTGGCGGTGGTGCAGCCCGGCGCCCGGGCGGCGTACCCGTCGTTCCGGCGCCGCCCGTCGATCGAGGCACTCCCGTCCTACCCGCCACCCAGCTTTCCCGGGCCGGCCGGTCTGGGTGGGAACTACCCGGCGCCCTCGATGCCGGCGCACCCGGCTGCAGCACCATTGGGGCAGACTGCTACCCAGTACTCCGAGGTCGACCCCACCTGGAAGCCGCCCGGCCAGTGAGCTGATCGGACCGGCGTGCACCGGCCGGTCGGACGGTCCAGACCTGCGACGGTCGAACAGGAGGTGCGATGGCGGGTCCGGAACAGGGCCTGGAGACGGCCCTGGTTGCCCTTCGGGATGCCCTGACCGTCGTCCGACTGCCGTTGGAGCTGCCGGGTTCGGCGGAGCAGCGCATCTCCGCCGCTGACCTGGTGAAGCAGCTCGACGACTACGTGCTGCCCCGGTTGGCCACCATCGACGCGCCCTTGCTGGCCGTCGTCGGCGGCTCCACCGGCGCCGGGAAGTCGACGCTGGTCAACTCGCTGGTGGGGCGTCGGGTCTCCGCGCCCGGGGTCATCCGGCCGACGACCAGGGCTCCGGTGCTCGTGCACCATGCCGCGGACGCGCACTGGTTCACCGGGTCGAGAGTTCTTCCCGGGCTGGCCCGCTCCACCGGTGCCACGACCGACACCCGCTCGCTGCAGCTGGTCGCCGACGACGGCATCCCACCGGGGCTGGCGATCCTGGACGCGCCCGACATCGACTCCGTGGTCGCCGACAACCGCAAGCTCGCCGCTCAGCTGCTCGCCGCCGCCGACCTGTGGCTGTTCGTCACCTCCGCGGCCCGATATGCCGACGCCGTGCCCTGGGACTTCCTGCTCTCGGCGGCCGACCGCAGCGCAGCCGTCGCGGTCGTGTTGGATCGGATCCCGCCGCGGGCGATGACGGAGGTGCCGGCCCATCTCGGGCGGCTGATGGGTGATCGAGGGCTCGGCGGCTCGCCGCTGTTCGCCGTACCGGAGACCGACGTCGACACCGAAGGACTGCTGCCGGTCGCGGCCATCCAGCCGATCCGGGCCTGGCTGGCTCGGCTGGCGGCCGACCAGGCCAGCCGGGCCGCAGTGGTCCACCAGACCCTCGACGGAGCCATCGCCGCCATCGTCCGGCGCGGTCCCGACGTCGCGGTCGCCGTGGACGAGCAGCGAGCCACGCTGGACCGGCTGCGCGCCGACGCCGACCAGTCGTACGCCGAGGCCGTCCGCACCGTCGCCGTGCAGACCGAGGACGGCACCCTGCTCCGGGGCGAGGTACTCGCCCGTTGGCAGGAGTTCGTGGGCACCGGCGAGTTCTTCCGTGCCCTGGAGCAGAGGATCGGCCGGCTGCGCGACCGGATCACCTCGATGTTCCGGGGCGAGCCGCCCGGCACCGGCGACCTCAAGGTGGCGGTGAGCTCGGGGTTGGAGGCCCTGCTGCGCAACGAGGCCGACGCCGCCGCCGAGCGCGCGGAGGCGTCCTGGCTGGCCAACTCGGCGGGACGACAGCTGCTCGACCGGAGCGCCCAGGACCTGGGGCGGGCGGCTCCGGACTTCGGCGACCAGGCGGCCCGCGCCATCCGCGACTGGCAGGGAGCGGTGCTCGACCTGGTGGCCGACACGGGGATGGCCAAGCGGTCCCGGGCTCGGTTCATGGCCTTGGGGGTGAACGGCGTCGGGGTGGCGTTGATGATCGTCGTGTTCGCGCAGACAGGTGGCATCACAGGTGCCGAGGTCGGCATCGCGGGCGGCACCACCGTCGTCGCGCAGCGGGTGCTGGAAGCCGTGTTCGGTGACCAGGCGGTCCGTCGACTCGCCACGATCGCCAAGGAGGAGCTGGACAGCCGGGTCTCCGCACTGATGTCGTCCGAGCTGTTGCGCTACCACCGGCTGCTGGACGAGGCCGCGGGAGATCCGGAGGTGGCTGACCGGGTCCGCGCTGCCGTCGCGGCGGTGCAGCGCGAGCTCTCCGGCAGCGCTACGGCGTCCACCGAGTCCACGACGTCGTCGACCCGGGGGCCGACCGCTCTGCCGGGGAGTCGCCCGGCGCTGGAACCACCGACGCTGCGCCAGGTGCCGTACGAGGTGAGCGATGACGTCGTCGACGCCGAGCTCGTGGAGGAGCCCGACGGTCCGCCACCGGGCGGCTGGCGCTGATGGCGATCTTCGGGCGCAGGGGCCGAACCGAGGACACCGCGGGGTTGACCGATCGGGTCCGGGCGCTGGGCGACGCGGCCGAGGCCTGTGAGGGTCGGGTGCCGGCCGAGGCGGTGTCCGAGGCGCAGCGAGTGGTGCGCCAGGTGGACAAGCGGCTAGCTTTCTCCGGCTCGGCCACCGTGGTGGCGCTCGCCGGGGCGACCGGCTCGGGCAAGTCGTCGCTGTTCAACGCGCTGTCCGGAACCGACCTGGCCCGGATCGGACTCACCAGGCCGACCACGTCCGAGCCGCTGGCCGTGACCTGGGGCGATGAGCCCACCGAGGACCTGCTGGACTGGCTGCAGGTGGCTCGCCGGCACGCCTTGGCCGCCGGGTCCGGCTCGGGTCCGGACCAGTCGAGCCTGGACGGACTGGTGCTCCTCGACCTGCCGGACCACGACTCCACCGAGAAGGGCCACCAGCTGCAGGTGGACCGGATGGTGCAGCTGGTCGACGTCCTCGTCTGGGTGGTCGATCCACAGAAGTACGCCGACGCGGTGCTGCACGAGCGGTATCTGCAGCCGCTGGCCGAGCACGCCTCGGTGATGGTCGTGGTGCTCAACCAGATCGACAAGCTGGCGCCGGCGGAGCGGACGGCGTGTCTGCGCGACCTGCGTCGGCTGCTCGATTCCGAGGGTCTGGCCGCGACGGAGATCCGCGCCACCTCGGCCGAGACCGGCGAAGGGCTGCCGGAACTGCGCGAGCTGCTCGCCGGGCGGGTCGCCGACAAGGTGGCGGCCGCGCGCCGGCTGGCCGCGGACGTGACCACCGCCGCCGATCGGCTGGCTGCTGCCTCGGGGCCGGCCCCGGTGCCCGAGCTGAGCCGGCGGGGTGTCGAGACCATGAACGGCGCGATGGCCGAGGCCGCCGGAGCGCGGCTGGTCGGCGACGCCGTCCGTGACGCCTGGCGGGTGCGCGGAGCCGCTGCGACCGGCTGGCCGGTGGTGGCTTGGCTCGGCAAGCTGCGACCGGACCCGCTGCGGCGGCTGCACCTGGACCGGCTTCCGGCGGGGAAGAAGGGGGAGCCCAAGGCGATCGACCCGACGGCCGTCGGGCGCACCTCGCTGCCGGCGCGGTCGGGGGTGCAGGAGGCTCGGGTGAACACGGCTCTCCGAGACCTGGCGGCCGAGGCCTCGACCGGGCTGAGCCGGGGATGGGCGGACGCGGTCAAGGCTGCGGCCCGTTCGCAGGAGATAGGGCTGCCCGACGCACTGGACCGGGCCGTGGCCCGGACCGACCTCGACGTCGACCGGCATCGGCGCTGGTGGCAGGCCGTACGGGTGCTGCAGTGGGTGCTGCTGGCCGCGGTGGTGGCCGGCCTGCTCTGGTTGGGCGGCGCTTTTCTGCTGGCGTACCTGCAGCTGCCACCGCTGCCGGAGGTGACCTGGGGTCGGCTGCCGGCACCGACTGTGCTGGTGCTCGGTGGTGTCCTGGCCGGCCTGCTGCTGGCCGGTCTGAGCCGGATCGGCGTCGTGGTCGGAGCGACTCGGCGAGAACGTGCGGCTCGCGCAGCCCTGCGGCGCTCGGTGACGGTGGTGACCAAGGAGCTGGTGGTGCAGCCGGTGCAGGCCGAGCTCGACCGGTACGCCCGCGCCCGGGCCGCCCTTGACCGCGCCCACCGCGACGGCGCTCACCGCTGACCTGGACCCTGGACCCTCCTGGGGAGTTCTGCACCGCTATCCACACTGTGCGTGGTTTTTGCTCCAAAAGATGCCGGGCGTACGCTGTCGCCCGCGACTGGCGTAGGTGGGTGACCACCGGGAAGCACCGTTGCGAGCATCGACCGCCTGGGTGCCTCGCCGAGCGAGGAGCACCCCGCCTGATGCCTGCGGCCTTGATGGACGGCGCCGCCGTGGCGCAACGTCTGCTGGACGAGACCCGTGATCGGGTAGCCGCCTACCGGGTGGCGACCGGTCGGACGCCGCGGCTGGCCACGGTGCTGGTCGGCGATGATCCGGCTTCGCAGACGTACATCCGGATGAAGGTCAACCGTTGCCGCCAGGTCGGGATGGAGTCGGTGCGTCGTGATCTGCCTGCCGAGAGCACTACGGCCGAGGTGGTCGACGTCGTCGAGGACCTGGTCGCCGATGACGAGATCGACGGGATCCTGGTTCAGCACCCGATGCCCGCGCACATCGACGAGCGGTCGGTCTTCGCGGCCATCAGCCAGGGCAAGGATGTGGACGGTGTGACCCCGGGCTGCTCGTCCGGTGCGGCGGCCGACACCGAAGACGGCTTCGCCTCGTGCACACCAGCCGGCATCGTCGCCCTGCTCGATGCCTACCAGGTGCCCATCGCCGGCAGGCACGTGGTGGTCGTCGGGCGCAGCTCGATCCTGGGCAAGCCGGCCGCGATGATGCTGTTGGGCCGCGACGCCACCGTGACCGTGTGTCACTCCAAGACGCGTGGGCTGGCCCAGTTCGTTTCCGAGGCCGACATCGTCGTCGCGGCCGTCGGTCGGCCCGAGCTGATCCGCGGCGAGTGGATCAAGCCGGGCGCGGTGGTGATCGACGCCGGCTACAACGCCGGAAACGTCGGCGATGTCGCGTTCTCGAGTGCTGCCGAGCGGGCCAGCCTGATCACTCCGGTTCCCGGCGGTGTCGGTCCGATGACCATCGCGGTCCTCCTCGCGCAGACGGTGAGCGCCGCCGAGCGGACGAGTGCAGCTAGCGCTGGACGGCCTTGAGGATGGTCGTGGCGGCAGTCACCCAGTCCTGCTGGATCGGAGCGCCGTCGCTGAGGTGCTCCTCGTAGGTCCACAGCACGTTGCAGACCTCGCGGACGACGATCCAGTCGCGAACCCGGTCCTCGTCGAGGCCGGCGACGTCGACCACGGTGAACAGCCGATCGAGCAGCGCGTCCCGTGGGGACTCGGCGCTCATCGCCTCCTCCCACCGATTCCACAGCAGGGGGGCGACCTCGTACGCCGGATCACCGGACAGGGGCTTCGGGTCGATCACCAGCCACGGCTCGCGCTCGGCGGCCAGCACGTTGAAGAAGTGCAGATCGGAGTGGATCAGGGCCGAGTCGGTCTCCGGGTCTGCGGCGAAGTCGCGCAGCAACCTGTCGGCCTGGCTGACGAATCGGCGTGAGATCAGATTCGCCCCGGCCAGCGGGGAGAGACGGTCAGCCCACTCCTGACACAGCTCGCTGAGCCGCCGGGGCTGCGGTAGCGGTGATCGATGCAGCCGGCCGTAGAGCCGAGCCACCACCTCGCAGGCCTCGAGCACGTCGAGGGCATGCAAGTCGCGATCGGGCCGGGCACGTTCCAGCAGCAGAGCCAACCTGTGCGGGTCGGCCCGCCAGAGCTCGACGGCGCCGTTTCCCTGCCATGCTCGCAGCGCCAGGTGCTCGGTCTCGGCCTCCCAGTGCGGCCAGGTGATCTTCAGGACGCCGGCACGATCGTCCTCGGTCCGTACCGGGACGACCATCGCGCAGTTGCCCGACATCGTCGGACCGTCGACGCTCAGCCGCCACTCCTCGACCAGCTCGTCGCTCAGCCGAGGTGCCCGGGCCAGCCAGTCGTCCCAGGCCGGCCGCCCCTCGGCTTGTGCGCGCAGGGCTACGGGGACGTCGACCACCTGGGAACCCTACTCAGCGCGGCGACTGCCGCGCAGACGAAGTCGGTGTGATCACAACACCGTCACCCGCTATGGGTTCTTGAAGACATCGTGATCGCCCAATCGGCGCCACCGGCATCTGAGCTCGCCGTCGACGGTGATCAATTCGAACGTCGCCCGAGCGTCAGCTGGCGCGAACTTCTCCCGGACGACTCGCTTGAACGTGTCGGCATGCTCACGCTCGAGCCGACGGTAGTCGTTGTCAAAGCCCGGGGTCGTCTCGAACTTCACCTGCGGTCGAGATGGTCGAGGTGGTCGAGAAAGTCCTGGTTTGATTCATGCGTCGTCACGCGCCCAGCCGGACATGGGCGTCGACTTCGCGCTCACGCTCTTGCCAGCGTTCTGCCCAGAACCAGCGCTGGTCGGCCGGGATCGGCAGGGCGGCCCGCAGCTCGAGAACACCGTCCTCGCGTTCGATCATCTCCAGCTGCGCGCCGGGCTCGTCCAGGTGCAGGCGGAAGCGAGCGCCCCAAGATCCCCCAACTGGTCGATAGACACCATGATCATGTGACACGTTCCGCGGGAACGTCCGACGGCTGAGTTGTCCACAGGCGGCCGCCGACCCCGAGCGTCATCCACAGCTCAGCGGAGACCCCGTACGAAACGGGAGCCGCGTCCTTTGTGTGGTGTCAAGGGGCCGGGTGGTCCGGTCCCGGGACGAGAGGAACGCGAAGACATGGACGCGTACGTGCAGCTGACCGGGAACGTCGGGGGAACGGTTGAGTTCCGCAACAACACGGTGCCGGTCGCCAGCTTCCGGCTGGCCCACACACCGCGGGTCCGGCGCAACGGCGAGTGGGGAGATGCGCCGACGACCTGGATCACGGTGACCTGCTTCCGGGCGCTGGCCGAGAACGTCAAGGCCAGCCTGCACAGAGGTCACCCGGTGGTGGTGGCCGGCCGGCTGCGGACCAACGTGTGGACCAAAGACGGCACCACCTACGAGCGGCTGACTCTGGAGGCGACCACCGTCGGCCACGACCTGACGCGCGGGACTGCGACGTTCTTCCGGTCGTCGACGGAGAGCCCGATCGAGGACCGGGACGACACCATCGGTGAGCTGCTGGGCCGCGTGGAGGCACAGGCCGAGGGACCCGATGTGCCGGACCCGGAGGTCGAGCCGTTCAGTGAGCTGGGGGAGGAGGACTCCGACGAGCGGATCGATGCAGACGGCGTGATCCGGCAGGTCGCGTAACCGGCTCTCGTCCACGGCACCTCAAGGGTCCGGCTCAGCCGTAGACGGGCCAAAAGGGGCCAGGACCTTTGGTCCCGACGGCCGGGACCTGCGGGGCTGGCACTGGCTCGAGGTTCTTGCCAGGGTGGAGGAACCCAGCAAGGAGGCTGCAATGCAGGCCAAGGACATCATGACGACGCCGGCCGTCTGCGTACGACCATCGACCCCACTCAGTGAGGTCGCCGCGATCCTCACCGAGAACGGCTTCACCGCGGTGCCGGTGGTCGACGCCGATGAGCACCTCGTCGGCCTGGTGTCGGAGGCCGATCTGATCCGGGAGCGCTTCGGGTTGCACCACCACGTGGCCGAAGCCGAGCCGCGATCGTCGGCGGCCGAGGTGATGACCTCACCGGTCGAGTTCGTCCGCCCCGAGGCCTCGCTGACAGCGCTGGCCAAGTGCATGATCACCGGTCGCCGGCGCAGTGTGCCGGTTGTGGAGGGTCATCGGGTGGTGGGCATGGTCACCCGCCGTGATGTCGTGGAGACGATGACCCGTGGCGACGATGCGGTGCTGGAGACAGTCCGTCAGCGGTTGGAGCTGGCCGGCTTCCCTAACCGGTGGCTGATCCGCGTCCAGGCTGGGGTCGTCCACCTGTGGGGTGAAGCCGATCCTCGGATCGAGCGCGAGGCGGCACGCGTGGCCGAGTCGGTGCCGGGAGTGGTTCGAGTCACGGTCACCGGTCCGTCTCGACCGGGTGCCAGGCACGGCCCCGACATCGCGCAGACGCACTGACGCCCGCCGTCGGGTAGGTTGGGCCGAGCCGGTGACGTTCCCGGCACCCCACCAACGCGAAGGTTCGTACGAGGTATGCCTGAGTTCATCTACTCGATGCACAACGTCCGCAAGTCCCTGGGGGACAAGGTCGTGCTGGACAACGTGACGCTGTCGTTCTACCCCGGCGCCAAGATCGGTGTCGTCGGACCGAACGGCACCGGCAAGTCGACCCTGCTCAAGCTGATGGCGGGGCTGGAGAAGCCGAGCAACGGTGACGCGATGCTGGCCAAGGACGCCACGGTCGGCATCCTGCTGCAGGAGCCGCCGCTGACCGAGGACAAGACCGTCCTGGAGAACGTCGAGGAGGCGGTCGCTGACATCAAGTCGCTCCAGGCCCGGATGGATGAGCTCGGCATGGCGATGGCCGAGCCCGACGCCGACTTCGACGCGTTGATGGCCGAGATGGGCGACGTGCAGACAGAGCTCGACAACCGCAACGCCTGGGACATCGACTCCCAGCTGGAGCAGGCCATGGACGCGTTGCGCTGCCCGCCGCCGGAGACTCCTGTCGACGTCCTGTCCGGTGGCGAGCGGCGCCGCGTCGCGCTGTGCAAGCTGCTGCTGCAGCAGCCCGATCTGCTGCTGCTGGACGAGCCGACCAACCACCTCGACGCTGAGTCGGTGCACTGGCTCGAGGGTCACCTCAAGGCCTATCCGGGTGCGGTGTTGGCCGTCACGCACGACCGGTACTTCCTGGACAACGTAGCCGAGTGGATCCTCGAGCTGGACCGCGGCCGCACGCACCCGTACGAGGGCAACTACTCCACCTACCTGGACACCAAGAAGTCCCGGCTGCAGATCGAGGGCAAGCGGGACGCCAAGCGGGCCAAGATCCTGGAGCGCGAGCTGGACTGGGCCCGGTCCAACCCGAAGGCCCGGCAGGCGAAGAACAAGGCCCGGCTGGCGCGGTACGAGGAGCTGGCGGCCGAAGCCGAACGGAACCGCAAGCTCGACTTCGAGGAGATCAACATCCCGCCGGGTCCCCGGCTGGGCAGCAACGTTCTCGACGTCAAGGACCTGGTCAAGGGCTTCGGCGACCGCACCCTGTTCGACGGGCTCAGCTTCGACCTGCCCAGGGCCGGCATCGTCGGCGTGGTCGGTCCGAACGGCGTCGGCAAGTCGACCCTGTTCCGGATGATCATCGGCGAGGAGCAGCCCGATGGCGGCGAGCTGCGGCTCGGTGACACGGTCAAGATCTCCTACGTCGACCAGGGCCGATCCGGTCTCGACCCGAAGAAGAACGTCTGGGAGCTCGTCTCCGACGGTCTCGACCACATCAAGGTCGCGAGCTTCGAGATGCCGTCCCGGGCGTACGTGGCCTCGTTCGGCTTCAAGGGCCCGGATCAGCAGAAGCCGGCCGGGGTGCTGTCCGGCGGAGAGCGGAACCGGCTGAACCTCGCCCTGACCCTCAAGATGGGCGGCAACCTGCTGCTGCTCGACGAGCCGACCAACGACCTGGACGTGGAGACCCTGCAGTCTCTGGAGGATGCGCTGCTCGAGTTCCCGGGCTGTGCCGTGGTGATCTCCCACGACCGCTGGTTCCTGGACCGGGTCGTGACCCACATCCTCGCCTGGGAGGGCAACGACGAGGACCAGGCGCAGTGGTTCTGGTTCGAGGGCAACTTCGCCGACTACGAGGCCAACAAGATCGCTAGGCTCGGCGCCGAGGCCGCCCGGCCGCACCGGGCCACCCATCGCCGCCTCACCCGGGGCTGAGCCGCCTCACCGAGTTGACCAGGCGCCGACCTTGACGGGTGGGTACGAGAGAAAGGAAATCCGTGTCTGACGTGCCGGCTGAGGACCTGCCAGATCCGGAGCACCGAACCCCGGCCGGCGTGGACGACGCCACGGTCGGGGCGCTGGGCAAGCTGTCGGAGGCCCTGGAGACCTGCGAACGGGCGCGCGGACACCTCTACACCTTCCACCAGCTGACCGGCTCCGCCGACATCGAGCTCGGCGAGGCGGTGGAGGCGCTGCGCCGAGCCGGTCATGCCACGATCGCCGACCGGCTGGATGACGAGCTGGTGGGCCGCAACGTCATCGCCGGCCGCTGGACGTTCCAGATCGTCGAGGACTACGACGACTCCTACTGGTCGGTGTTCCGCTCGCTGGAGAAGCAGGCGCGCCACGAGCTGGCCGACGGCCGCCGGCACCTCTACGAAGCTCGCCTGAAGCAGTCCGAGCGGACCATGGGTCGGCGGCACCACGAGGCGACGCCGCGGGACACGACGGGCTGATCCGGCTCTCGGGAAGCGGCTGCATCACGGCCTCGCGACCGAATCGACGCCACGTCAGGCGAGCCGCACCGACGGCAGGTTCGCCAGCCAGGCGTCGTCGGCCCAGATCGACCGAGGGTCGATGAGTGGTCGGACCAGTTCGAGCAGCTCGTCGTCGCCCTGACCGGTGAGCCAGCCGCGAGCGGCCCGCCGGGCGATCCCGGCGACCAGGTCGGCGATCTGCACCCGCGGGTCCTTGCGCGAGTCGACGCGATCCAGGTGGAAGGTGTGACCCGGATGATGGTCGGCCAACCTGGCTCCGATCTCAGCGAGTCGCCAGCGCGTCAAGGCGGACTGTTCGTCGTGCACCACCACGAGCGTCGGATGATCGGCTCCCCACCACAAGACGGCGTGAGTCAGCGCCGGCAGCAGCGGTTCGAGCAGCGGCGGCCGCCGAGAGTCCGCTTCCAGCCAGCGGCGCACCGCTCCGGCTCGATCCGCCGACGCCTGAAGTCGTCGGAGCTCGTCCCGGACCGTCTGTGGCCCCGGCCCCGGCGCCGAGGCGAGCTCGGCGACCGCTTGCTCGAAGTCAGCGACCGCGGTCGCCGGGATCCACCGGCTGTTCGTCCGCAGCACGTGACCGGCCGCCACGAGGAACCGCTGCCACCGCAACGGGCCGAACACGACCTCGCCGTGCCGGTGAAGATGCAGCGCCGTCGCACGTACGGTCGCGTCCTTGCCCGGCAGATCGAGGCCGCTGACCGCGGTCACCCCCAGCAGCGCATCGCACAAGCGGGCGAGCAGGAAGAGACGGGTATCGCTGAGGTGCACCACGGCCCGGTCGACCACGCCGTCGGGTCCCAGCAGCCGGACCAGATCACCGTGCTCGCACCAGCGCAGCAGCCAGCTCGCCTTGAGCTCACCGTGAGCGGACACCCGGCGTCTCAGCCGCTCCATCTCCTCCGCGGCCGCTTCGCGGGAGATGCGGAGGCTCGCATGGGCGAAGACCGCCTGCGGGAAGGTGAGGTTGCCGCCGGTGAAGCCGGATTCGTCGCAGGCGATCTCGATCGCGGGCCGGCGAACTCCCTGACCCGTGGGGGTGAACGCTGGCTCCGGCACCTGTCGACCGTACGCAGGCTGGGCACGCCGAGCCAGACATTTCCCCGGAAGGGCGACGAGGGCTGCCGTCTGGTTCAGGACGTAGGGGCGCCCGTACCGTCCGTGCCCGACCGGGACGCCAGCAACTCGGCCAACGTGATCGCCGTCGTCCCGGCCAGCTCGGCCAGCTGGGTTCGGCAGGAGAACCCGTCGGCCAGCACGATCGCGTCCGGGTGCGCCGCGACGGCGGGCAGCAGGTCGTGCTCGGCCACCTTCACCGACACGTCGTAGTGCCCCTTCTCGACCCCGAAGTTGCCGGCCAGGCCGCAGCAGCCGCCAAGCGTCGTCACGCTCGCACCAGAGCTCCGCAACAGGGCGGCATCGGCCTGCCAGCCCAGCACCGAGGCGTGGTGGCAGTGCGGTTGGGCCACGATCTCGACGCCGGTCAGGTCCGGAGGTGTCCAGCCATCGGTCCGGGCCAACAGCTCAGCGAGCGTGAGCACACCCGCCGCGACCTCGGCCACTCGCGGATCATCGGGCAGCAGCTCCCTGGCGTCGCTCCGCCAGACGGCCGTACAGGACGGCTCCAGACCGACCACGGGGAGACCGGACGAGATGTACGGATGCAGCACCTCCAGACTGGTCCGCAGCTGCTTGCGGGCGCCCTCGCGCTGACCGGTGCTGATCCAGGTCAGTCCGCAGCAGGCGGCCCGGTCCAGGAGCTGGGGCGCATAGCCGGCGGTCCGCAGCACCTCGACCACCGCCTCGACCCCGCCGCCGACGAAGCAGTCGGAGAACGAGTCGACCCACACGACCACCGGTTTCGCGGCCGGTCCGGCGGGCGCCGTCGACACCCGCTCACGCGCCGGCCGATCCGCGAACCTGGGCAGCTGGCGGCGCTGGTCGACGCCGGCGCTCCAGCGCACGATCCGGCGCAGCCCCAGGGTGGCGGTCGTCAGATTCACCAACCCGGCCAGCAACCGAGACCGGGTGATCAGCCGGCCCCAGCGCGGCAGCCAGCCCAGGGCGTAGTGCGAGCGGGGTCGCAGCTTGCCCGCGTAGGTGTGATCCAGCACCTCCGACTTGTACGCCGCCATGTCGATCCCTGTCGGGCAGTCCCGCGCACATCCCTTGCAGGACAGGCACAGATCCAGGGCCGCGTGCACGGCCGGCGACTTCCAGCCGAGCTGGACCAGCTCGCCGTTGACCATCTCCTGCAGCACCCGGGCCCGGCCGCGGGTGGAGTCCTTCTCGTTCCGGGTGGCCTGGTAGGAGGGGCACATGACTCCCAAGCTGCCGGTGCTGTCGGCCAGGCACTTGCCGACCCCGGAGCACCGGTGTACCTCGGCCGAGAAGCGATCCGCCGGCCGCCCGACGAGCGACACCGCCCGCAGGTCGGCGTCCACCGGTCGGGGATCGACCAGCACCCCGGGGTTGAGCTGGTTGTCGGGGTCGAAGGCAGTTTTGACCTGGGCGAACAGGTCGATGGCGGCGGCGGAGTACATGGCCGGCAGCAGCGCCGACCGGGCCCGTCCGTCGCCGTGCTCGCCGGACATCGAGCCGCCGTAGCCGGCCACCAGCCGGGCGGCGTCCTCGACGAACGACCGATAGCTGCTCGCCCCACCCTCTGAGGTCAACGGGAAGTCGATCCGGCAGTGCACACAACCGTCGCCGAAGTGCCCGTACGGCAGCCCGTGCAGCCCGTACGAGCTCAGCAGGGCGTCGAAGTCACGCAGGTAGTGACCCAGCTTCTCCGGCGGTACGGCGGCGTCCTCCCAGCCCGGGTACGCCGGGTCGGGCAGGGAGACGCCGGCCAGTCCGGCACCGTCCTCGCGGATCTTCCACAGGGCGAGAGCCTGCGCGGGATCGGCCACCACCTCGCCGTCCAGGCAGCCGGACGCCGCCAGCAGGGCCGACGCCCGTGATCGCAGCTCTCCGGGGTCATTCCCGACCAGCTCGACGAACACCCAGCCGTCACCGCGCGGCAGCGGCGGCACCGCACCGTCGCCCTTCGACCGCCGTACGACGTCCACGATGCGCCGGTCCAAACCCTCGATCGCCGTCGGCGTGAACGCGAGCAGGGTGGGTGTCGCATCGGCCGCCTCCGGCATGGTGCCGTAACCGAGCACGATCATGATCTTGTGTGGGGCGTCGGCGACCAGCCGTACGGTCGCCTTGCTGATCACCGCGAGGGTGCCTTCGGTCCCGGCCAGGAACCGCGCGACATCGAACCTCTTCTCGGGCAGCAGGTGCTCCAGGCTGTAGCCCGAGACCTGCCGGCCGAAGGTGCCGAACTCGGTGCGAATGGTGCTCAGGTTGGCGCTCACCACCGACTGCAGGGCGTGCAGCGACGCCGATGCGTCGACGTCCACCGATCGACGCGAGTCCAGTATCAGCTGCTCGCCGGAGCCGGTGATGACCTCCAAGGCGATCACGTTGTCGGCAGTCTTGCCATAGCCGAGCGCCCGCGGTCCGCAGGCGTTGTTGCCGATCATCCCGCCGATCGTGCAGCGGGTGTGGGTGGAGGGGTCCGGACCGAACCGCAGACCGTACGGTGCCGCCTGCTGTTGCAGCACTGCTTGGACGACACCGGGATCGACCACTGCTGTCTGGCTCTCCGGGTCGACGCTGTGCACCCGGTTCAGATGACGGGAGACGTCGATGACCAGGCCCGGTCCGACCGCGTTGCCGGCACACGACGTGCCCGCGCCCCGTGTGGTGACCGGCATGCCCAGCGCGCGGGCGCCGTCCAGCACGGCGATCAGCTCCTCGTGCGTCCGGGGCTGAGCCACCGCTTCGGGCACGACCCGGTAGACCGAGGCGTCGGAGGAGTAGAGCGCGCGGGTCAGCTTGGTGGTGTCCAGGACGTCGCCGACACCGCGACGCCGCAGCTCCCGAGACAGGTCGGCGGCGGGGGCGGAGATGGCGAGGGTCGGCATGATCGACCCCGATGCTACGGGAGCCGGCGTGGACTACCGGGGGTCGACCTCCGGCGGCAAGATCGCTGGGCCGAGCCGTTGAGCGGCTGGATCACCTGCGCGGAAGTCGAGCGGCAGGATCACTGGTCCGGCTGGTCGGTCGACACCGCCAACACAGCTGCGAACACCCGACCGAGTGCCTCCCAGTCCTGTGGGCTCACGGCATCGACGAGATTCCGGCGGACGGCCGCCACATGACCGGGAGCCGCCTGGTGCAGCACCGCGAAACCGGCATCGGTCAGCTGAGCCCACACTCCGCGCCGGTCAGTGGGGCAGGTGGTCCGCTCGACCAGCCCCACTTTCTCCATCCGGGTGATGGTGTGGGTGAGCCGGGAGCGGGACTGATGCACCGCGTCGGCGAGCTCCGACATCCGGCATCGCCGATCGGGCGACTCCTCCAAGGTGACGAGGATCTCGTACTCCGGTAGATCGAGCCCGGACCGGTGCAGATCTGCGTCGAGCCGCTCGTTCAGGCGCGCGGAGCCCAGCAGATAGGTCCGCCACACCGTCTGCTGCTCTTCCGTCAGCCACCGCACGCTCATCATATAGACAGCCTATCAGGTTGATTGACTTTTCAACTAGATGTGCTAGAGTGATCCTTGTAGTTGAAATCTCAACTTTCCCCTGAGGAGAATCTCATGACCCAGCAGATCGCGACCACCGGCCTCATCACCGGCACCTGGACGATCGACGCCTCGCACTCCGAGGTCGGCTTCAGCGTCCGCCACCTGATGAGCAAGGTCAAGGGCCGCTTCACCGAGTTCGAAGGCACCATCACCACCACCTCGGAGAACCCGGTCGACGGACAGGTCGAGGTGACCATCACCTCCGGCTCCATCACCACCGGTAACGACCAGCGCGACGCCCACCTCAAGTCAGCCGACTTCTTCGACCCGACCAACGGCGGCACCCTCGCCTTCGTCAGCACGGGCATCGCCGAAGGTACCAACGGCTACGTCATCTCCGGCGACCTGACCATCAACGGCATCACCAAGCCGGTCGACCTCGCGGCCGAGTTCCTCGGTGTGGCTGTCGACGCGTTCGGCGCGACCCGGCTGGGCGCCGAGGCGACCACGTCGATCGACCGCAAGGACTTCAACGTCACCTTCAACATCCCGCTGGACGGCGGCAAGCTGCTCATCGGCGACAAGGTCGACATCACCCTCGCGATCGAGGCTGTCAAGGCCTGACGGCGAGGCGAGGCCGTCTGAACCTGACGGCCAGGCCACCGAACGGGGTGGCCGAGGTCTAGGGGAGTCTCGGCCGCCCATCATCCTCTTCCCCTGAAACCCCGCACCTGGTGCATCGCGCCGGGCTGATCGTGCCGAGTCGTCCGCACTCGTGGTGTCAGCCACCTCGAGTGCTGACCACTCGGCATCGGTTGCTACTGGCGAGTAACATGTTGTGCCAGGCACCGATGCAGTGGGGGTTCACGCAATGCAGCGCACCATCTTCGACGACGACCACGAGGCCTTCCGGGACACGTGCCGGACCTTCGTGGACCGGCAGCTGCGGCCCAACCAGGAGAAGCACATCGCGAACCACGAGTTCGGTCGCGAGATGTGGCTGGAGATGGGCAAGCAGGATCTGCTGGGACTGAACATCCCCACCGAGTACGGCGGGGCCGGCGTCGAGGACCCCCGGTTCGCCCTGGTGCTGGCCGAGGAGCTGTCCAAGCTCGCCTTCGCGTACTCCTCCTGCGTCGGCATCCACGCGGACTGCGTCGCGCCGTACCTGGTGGACCTGTGTACGCCCGAGCAGAAACAGCGCTGGTTGCCGAAGTTCTGCACCGGTGAGCTGGTGACCGCGATCGCCATGACCGAGCCGTCCGGCGGCTCCGACCTGGCCAACCTCAAGACCACCGCCGTACGGGATGGCGACGACTGGATCCTCAACGGCTCCAAGACCTTCATCACCAACGGTTACTCCGCCGACCTGGTGCTCGTTGCGGCCCGGACGAGCCCGGAGAAGAAGGCTCGCGGCATCACGCTGTTCGGTGTCGAAACCGGGATGCCGGGCTTCGAGCGCGGCCGCAAGCTCGACAAGGTCGGCCAGCCCGAGTCGGACACGGCTGAGCTGTTCTTCGCCGACGTGCGGGTGCCGGCCGCCAACGTCATCGGCCAGGTAGACATGGGCTTCATCTACATGATGGAGCGGCTGGTCGCCGAGCGGATCGGCGCCGCGGTCAGCGACATCGCCCACGCCCGGCAGATCCTCGACGAGACGATCGCGTACGTGAAGGAGCGCCACGCCTTCGGCCAGCCGATCGGCTCCTTCCAGGCCAACAAGCACAAGCTGGCCGAGCTGGTCACCCAGTGCGAGGTGACCCAGGCGTTCCTGGACGCCTGCGTCCTGCAGCAGGTCGACAAGACCCTCAGCGCCGTTGATGCCGCCAAGGCCAAGTGGTGGGCCTCCGACGTTCAGAACTCGGTGCTCGACGCATGCGTGCAGCTATGGGGCGGGTACGGCTACATGAACGAGTACCGGGTGGCCCGAGCCTGGGCCGACGCCCGCGTGACCCGGATCTGGGCCGGCTCGAACGAGATCATGAAGGAGCTCATCGGCCGAGACCTGGGGTTGTGATGGCTGGCTTCGATGCGCGACCGGCGGGTCGGGACGCCGTGATCGTCGCCACCGCCCGCACGCCGATCGGCCGAGCGGTCAAGGGGTCGCTGGCCGGTGTGCGTCCCGACGACCTGGCCGCCGGGGTGATCCAGGCGGCTCTGGCCAAGATCCCGGCCTTCGATCCCACCTCGTTGGACGACCTGTATCTCGGCTGCGCGGAGCCGCGGGACGAGCACGGCGGCAATCTGGCCCGTCGCGTCGCCGTCCAGCTCGGCTGGGACGGCGTACCGGCGGCCACCGTCAACCGGTTCTGCGCGTCCAGCGTGCAGACCGCGCGGATGGCCACCCACGCCATCTGGGCGGGGGAGGGCGACGCGTACGTCTCTGCCGGCGTGGAGTGCGTCTCGCGCTACCGGAGCTTCGGCTCGGCCGGTGTCGATCCTGCTGACACGCAGAACCCGCTGTTCGCCGAGGCCGGTGCGCGCACCCTCCGTCTCGCGGAGACCAATGAGCCCTGGCGCGACCCGAGGCTCGACGGGGAGCTGCCCGACATCTACATCTCCATGGGTCAGACGGCGGAGAACGTGGCGACCGCGTACGGGATCAGTCGCGCCGATGCGGACGCCTTCGGGGTCCGCTCGCAGAACCTGGCCGAGAAGGCGATCACGGCGGGTGTCTTCGAGCCCGAGATCGCGCCGGTCACCCTGGCCGACGGAACGGTGATCCGGACCGACGACGGACCGCGGGCAGGCACGACCTTGGAGGCGGTCTCGGCACTGAAGCCGGTGTTCCGCCCGAACGGCATCGTGACAGCAGGCAACTGCTGCCCGCTGAACGACGGGGCGGCCGCGGTGGTGATCATGAGCGCGGCCCGGGCCGCCGAGCTGGGGCTGACCCCGCTGGCCCGGATCGTGACGACGGCGGCGACCGGGCTCAGCCCCGAGATCATGGGCGTGGGGCCGATCGAGGCGACCCGCAAGGCGCTGAGCCGGTCCGGGCTCTCGGTGTCCGACCTCGGACTGGTCGAGATCAACGAGGCGTTCGCCGTCCAGGTGATCGCCTCGGCCCGTGAGCTGGGGCTCGACCAGGAGCGACTGAACGTGCACGGTGGGGCGATCGCCCTCGGCCACCCGTTCGGGTCGACCGGCGCCAGGATCATGACCACGCTGGTCAACGCCATGCAGCGGCACGACGTGGAGCTCGGGCTCGAAACGATGTGCGTCGGCGGTGGCCAGGGCATGGCAGTCATCCTGCAGCGGCTGTCCTGAACGAGCTCTCTGGCTCTCTCAGGTGCGCGGCACACGCCGTTCTGGATCACCGAGGCTCCGCAATCGGAACCTTGGTGAGACCCCACAGTCACCGGATTCTGACTAGGCTTGCCGGTGACCTGCGTCACTCGGCGCAGGCCTGAGCCACATACCTTGAAGGTGACCTCGACGATGATGCCACTCGAGCAGCAGCAAGAGCTGCTGGCCAACCGTCCCTCCAGCGTCGGAGCCATGCTGCAGCAGCGCGTTGCTGCCTCCGGATCCAAGGAGGCGTTTCGCTACCTCGACGCGGGAAGCTGGGTCTCGCTGACGTGGGAGGAGACCAAGGCTGCGGTCTTCGAGGTGGCCGCTGGCTTGCTCTCTCTGGGGGTTCGGATCGAGGACCGGGTCGCGATCGCCTCCGGCACCCGGATCGAGTGGATCCTGGCCGACCTCGGGATCATGTGCGCGGGCGGCGCCACCACCACCGTCTATCCGACCACCCAGCACGAGGACGTCGCCTTCATCCTCGCCAACTCCGCTTCGACGGTGGTCTTCGCCGAGGACGACTTCCAGGTCGCCAAGGTCGTCGACCACCTCGACGAGCTGTCAGTGGTCAAGATCATCCAGATCAGCGGCAAGGCCGCTCACGAGCTGGTGCTGAGCTGGGACGAGTTCCGCGAGCTGGGGCGGGCCTATCTCGCTGATCACCCGGCCGCGGTGGACGACGCGATCGCCGCGACCGGCCCGGACACCCTTGCCACGCTGATCTACACCTCGGGGACCACCGGGCGCCCCAAGGGCGTCCGCCTCACCCAGGAGGCCTGGACCTACGAAGGCACCGCGATCGAGGCGTACGACATCATCTACCCCGACGACGTGCAGTACCTGTGGCTGCCGCTGTCCCACGTCTTCGGCAAAGCCCTGATCGCCATCCAGCTCAAGATCGGCTTCTGCACCGCCGTCGACGGCTCGATCGAGAAGATCGTGGACAACCTCGGTGAGGTGAAGCCCACGTTCATGGCCGGTGCTCCTCGGATCTTCGAGAAGGTGCGGGCCAAAGTGATGACCGGCGCTCAGTCGGGGGTGAAGGGCAAGATCTTCAACTGGGCCTTCGATGTGGGGTACAAGACGATCCCGGGTCGGCTGGAAGGCCACGAGCCGTCTGGGCTGCTCGGCCTCCAGTACGCGCTGGCCGACAAGCTCGTGTTCAGCAAGCTGAAGGATCGGATGGGCGGCAACATCAGGTTCTTCGTCTCCGGTTCGGCCGCGCTCAGCCGTGAGGTGCAGGAGTGGTTCTACGCCGCCGGCTTGTTGATCTTGGAAGGCTACGGCCTGACCGAGACCAGCGCGGCGACGTTCGTCAACAACCCGCGGGCCACCCGGTTCGGCACCGTCGGACCGGCCGTGCCCGGCACCGAGGCCAAGGTCGCCGCCGACGGGGAGATCATGGTGCGCGGACCCGGGGTGATGCGCGGTTACCACGACAACCCGGAGGCCACTGCCGAGGTGCTCACCGAGGACGGCTGGTTCTCCACCGGTGACATCGGCGAGTTCGATGATCATGGCTACCTGCGGATCACCGACCGGAAGAAGGATCTGATCAAGACCTCGGGCGGCAAGTACGTGGCGCCGCAGAAGGTGGAGGCCGCGGTCAAGGCCGCCAGCCCGTACGTCTCGCAGGTCCTGGTGCACGGCGAGGGGCGCAAGTACATCAGCGCGTTGATCACCCTCGATCCCGACGCCATCAACGAGTGGGCGCAGGCGAACGGCCACGAGTCGGGCGACATCGGCGCGCTGGCGCAGTCCGCCGTCGTCAAGGACCTGATCGACGGGCACATCGCGCAGGCCAACCGCAAGCTGGAGCGGTGGGAGACGATCAAGAAGTTCGAGATCATGTCCTGCGAGTTCAGCGTCGACGCCGGCGAGGTCACCCCCAGCCTGAAGATCCGGCGCAAGGCGGTGGAGAAGAAGTACGCCTCGACCCTCAACTCGCTCTACGAGGGTTGACCGCCCGGCGCAGGGCGGTGTCCTGAGCCGGGCGAGTCCTGAGCCCGTCGAAGGATCAGGCCTTCGGGCCGCCGGCGACGTAGATGACCTGACCGGACACGTAGCCGGCGTCCTCGCTGCACAAGAAGGCGGCCACGGCGGCGACGTCGTCCGGCGTCCCCACGCGGCCCACCGGGATCTCGCGGCTCGCCGCGGCCTTCCAGTCCTCGAAGTCGACTCCGAGCCGATCGGCGGTCGCCTGGGTCATCTCGGTGTCGATGAACCCGGGTGCGATGGCGTTCGCGGTCACGCCGAACTTGCCGAGCTCCAGGGCCAGCGTCTTGGTGAAACCCTGCAGCCCCGCCTTGGCCGCGGCGTAGTTGACCTGGCCGCGGTTACCCAGTGCCGAGGTCGACGAGAGGTTGACGATCCGGCCCCACTTGGCGTCGATCATGTGTGCCTGAGCCGCCCGGGTCATCAAGAAGGCGCCGCGCAGATGGACGCTCATCACCGCGTCCCAGTCCTCGACGCTCATCTTGAACAGCAGGTTGTCCCGGATGATGCCTGCGTTGTTCACCAGAACGGTGACCGGCCCGAGCTCGGCCGCGGCCCGCTCCACCGCCCGTGCGGCGGCAGCCTCGTCCGCGACGTCCGCGCCGATCGCGATGGCCCGGCCGCCCTCTTCGAGGATGCTGTTCGCGGTTCGGGCGATGCCGTCGGTGTTGAGGTCGACCGCGGCCACAGCGGTGCCGTGGCGCGCCAGCCGGCGGGCGATGGCGGCTCCGATGCCGCGGGCGGCACCGGTGACGACGGCGACCCTGCGCTGACCCTCACCACGCTGCGTGACCATGGCAAGGACCTTACTGATCGACGGCGCTTCCCGCCTCCCAACCCCACTCCGCCTGTGTTCGCTCCACCGCGCAGTCGAGCGAAGAGCCAGCCTGACAGGATCTGGTCGTGGTCTACCGCTACGTCTGTCCGATGCGCTGGGGCGACATGGACGCCCAGGCGCACGTCAACAACGCCGCGTTCGTCGACTACCTCCAGGAAGCCCGCGTCGACTTCCTGCTGACCGGCCCGCCGGTCATGCACGACCTGCTGGACACCGGCGTGCTGGTGGTGCAGCACCAGATCGAGTACCTGCGACCCGTCCGGTTCCACGATCGCGGCCTGGCCATCGACCTGTGGGTCGACACGGTCGGCGGCAGTCGGTTCGTGATCGGATACGAGGTGCGCGACGGCGACGAGGTGGCCATCCGAGCCAGGACCACGGGTGCCCCGTACGACCTCGCCGGCGACGGGCTGCGACGACTGACTCCGGAGGAGCGCGCGGTCTTCCAGGCTTCGGTCGAGCCCGACCACGAGCCGCTGCGCGGGCTGCCTCGACAGACCTGGGCGGTGGGCGGCCACGACTACCCGCTGCAAGTGCGCTGGTCGGATCTGGACTCCTACGCCCACGCCAACAACGTCAAGTACTACGACTACGTCCAGGAAGCTCGGATCGCCCTAATCTCGGAGGCACTGGGCTGGCTGGACCGAGACTCACCGACGGCGGACGACGTCTGGCTGGTGGTCCGACAGGACATGGACTACCGAAGGCCGCTGGACTTCCGGGTGGCGCCCTACCGGGTCAACACCGTGGTCACCGACGTCGGCAACCGATCCATCCGGCTGGCCGCGCAGATCGACGACCCGGAGAAGGGAACGGTGTTCGCCCAGGCCCGGACCGTCCTGGTGGGTCCGCAGCCGTTGGATGTCGAGCAGCGGGCGGCGCTGGCCCGGCTGGCTCCTGACTGATCGGGTCGGGCACCAGGCGTTAGGGTTCGACTCGAGCCCATCGATGATGACGTTCGCAGCGGCGAAAGGTTGTGCCCATGACCGAGGTGCCCGACCCGGCGATTCCTGATCGCATGCAGGCCGTGGTCTGCCATGGCCCCGAGGACTATCGGCTGGGGGAGGTTCCGGTGCCGGTTCCCCGCCCGGGGGAGGCGCTGGTCCGGGTCGAAGCGGTCGGCATCTGCGCCAGCGACCTCAAGTGCTACCACGGTGCCACCAAGTTCTGGGGCGACGCGGATCGCCCCGCCTACGTCGAGACGCCGGTGACCCCCGGACACGAGTTCGTCGGCCGGGTGGTGGCGTTGGACGACGCCGCCGCGGCGCGGTGGGGAGTCGCTGTCGGCGACCGGGTCACCAGCGAGCAGATCGTGCCGTGCTGGGAGTGCCGCTACTGCGTGCGAGGCCAGTACCACATGTGCGCCCCGCACGACATCTACGGCTTCAAGCGCCGTACGCCCGGGGCGATGGCGAGCTACATGATCTTTCCCGCCGGAGCCCTGGTGCACAAGATCAGCGGCGACCTGCCCGCGCATCAGGCGGCGTTCGTGGAACCGCTGTCCTGCGCGTTGCACGCGGTCGAGCGGGCAGACCTGACCTTCGACGACGTGGTGGTCGTGGCCGGCTGCGGTCCGATCGGACTCGGCATGATCGCCGGCGCCCGAGCGAAGTTCCCAGCCAAGATCGTCGCCCTCGACCTGGCCCCGGACAAGCTGGCGCTGGCTCTTCGCTGCGGCGCCGACGAGGCGCTGAACATCGGCGAGACCGACGTGGTGGCAGCGATCAGAGACATGACCGGCGGCTATGGCGCCGACGTCTACCTGGAGGGCACCGGCCACCCGTCAGCGGTCGGCCAAGGCCTCAACCTGCTGCGCAAGCTCGGCACCTACGTGGAGTACAGCGTGTTCGGCAGCGATGTCAGCGTCGACTGGTCGATCATCAGCGACGACAAGGAGCTCGACGTCCTCGGCGCCCACCTGGGCCCGCACACCTGGCCGGCGGCAGTGCGCATGCTCGAATCCGGTCTCCTGCCGATGGACGACATCTGCACCCACCAGCTACCCCTGGCCGAGTTCCAGCGCGGTCTGGATCTGGTCGGGCGGGGCACCGAGTCGGTGAAGGTCTCTCTCATCCCCTGAGGTCGGCCCTCGCTTGGTCCTGGGAGCCGACGGTGTGCAGTCGCACCGAATCCTTCAGCCAGGACGGCTCGCCGACACACAGAAGGAACAAGCCACGCGTCGACTCTCGCCGGGCACACGAGTGGCGGACCGATGTCGTCGAATCCACCATGCAACCGCCGGGGGCAATGCGCGGGGGATCGCAACTGCGGAAGGTCGCTCTCGTCGCCGGCCGACAAGTCACTACCGACTCCTACGTCGACACCTTCGAACCGTTCCGCCGCTTCACCTTCGAGCACGTCAGCGGCCCACTGTCGGTCAGCGGCGAGTTCGCCGTCGGGCCTCGACTCGCGGAGACGCGCTCCGACGCAGCAACGCTGGGCTAAACGGGTACCGCCATCCAGTGACCAGTATCGGCCAGGTGTTCGTTTGTCGCACGACAAGATAGCTGGACGATCTTCGATAGCCGACCCCTACCGGACCAGCCAGGCGACTGGCGTGACGCCTGCGGGGTCGCGGTGCGGTCGGCAGCGCTCGCGGGATTCAGACCCGATCCGGCTGGACTTGATGGCATTTCCAGACTCCGCACGTGGCACGTGTTCTTCGCCGGTGGTGCGAGAGGACGACTGTCGTGCTGTGTGCTCAGCAACCAGGCTGCGAGAACGGCATGGTTCGGCGATTCGTCTCACGCCGCCTTGGGTCCGTAAACCTGCACCACGATGCCTGACTGGAACAGCGTGGTGTCCAGGCGCTCGAGGTGGGTGACGTCGATGCCTTCCCACAAGGAGTCACTGACTCCGGCAACTACGGGAAAGAACCACAGGTGCAGCTCGTCGATGAGCCTGCGTTCCATCAGCGCGCGTGAGAACGTGCCGGTACCGAACTTCAACAAGGTTCCGCCAGGACCTTGCTTGAGGTCCGCCACCGCATCCGCGCCGTCTCCGAGCAGTACCGACGCGTTCCAGGTCGTCTCGGTCAGCGTGTGTGACGCGACGAACTTCGGTAGGGCGTTCATCCGGTCGGCATACGCGTCACCTGCCCGCGGTGGCCACGACTCCTTGAATCCGTCGTAGGTCACCCGTCCCAACACGAGTGCATCGGCGTCGAACAACAGGCGCTGCTCATAGGAGGCATGCTCATCGTCCCAGTACCGCGGCGCCCAATCCATCAGGCGCTGACTCGTATCGCCATCAAGACTGATGAACGTCGACTCGACCAACTTACGCATTGCGCTGCTCCTCACGTGATGTGCGTGGTCAAAGCTGTGACCGTCCCCCGGCCGGGGAGTCATCGGCACCGAGTCCGATCAATCCGACCACGTGGCCCCGGCCCTGCTGCGCGCGCCACGATGCCGGTGGCCTGGCCGGGGTCGGGAAACCGCCGACGCCTTTGCCGGTGACTGGTACTCGCTGCGGGCTGGCTGGTGTGTCGCTTGTGATGATGAGGGCCGCATTCAGCATCGCTCCGGTCGAGGTGAACTGGATGTTGATCGAGTACCGTTCGCTGTTCATCGTCCTCGTCACGACCGGCCAGCGGAACGGCCCGCTGGTCGAGGCCGCCACCGAGATCCGGATCGGACGGCCGGTGGCGTTGTTGATGTGAAGGGTTACGGTCCGGGTCTGACCGGCCGGGACTGGTCCGAAGTTGATCAAGGTTGGCTGGAGGGTCAGGTTGACCGGCAGGGTGGGGGGCGCTTCCGGGTCGGGAGGGTCGAAGCCGCCGGTGCGGCCAGACAACACGACGTGCTGGGTGCCGATCGGGGTGTCGCAGGTGACGATGAGGGCCCCTGTGACATCTCTGGTAGCGGGCGTGTATCGAACGGTCACGGTGCGGCTGGCTCGATGGGCGAGTGTGCCGGTCCAGGGTTCCCAGCTGAAGGGACCCGGTGGGGGAGCGGGCACGTCGACGCTGACCGTTCGTCCGGTGGCGTTGCTGATCTGGACGGTACTGGTCAGCGTGCCGGGGCCGACGACCTGGAAGTCGACACGGGCGGGAACGGAGAGGTCGTTGGCGTATCGGCGCCATGTGACGGGCCGACTGTCGAGGTCGACCTCGAACACCTGGGACAGGTCGTGCTGCTCGCCCTCGATGGTGGCGTCGATCCGGTAGACGCGTCCGCTGGCCACCTGTTCGATGCGCAGCCGGCCGACGTTGCGCTCGAACACGGCACCCAAGGCCGCAGCTCGGTAGTTGCGTTCGCCATCGCTGTCCAAGACGAAGCGGGTCGACTTGTCGTCGAAGTCGTTCATCAGCCACCGAACAGCGGCCGGGAATTGCTGGGGCGTGTCGTCGATCTTGGCGAAGAAGGCCTTTATCGGCTCGTGCTCGATCGGAGTGCGGCCGATCGCTGAGCTGGTGAGCTGCATGATCTGCGGGTTCAGCCGGACCCCACTCCAGATTGGCCAAGTCCCTAGACCACCAGCGCTCCGGAACCGGAGCCCACGACTACAGAAGCAGGCCACGCCCCACCGGCGGTCCTTGCGGCGTCCGTCATGGCCTACAACGGACCAGGCGAACCTGGGAGGTGACTGCCACTTCGGACTGATCCACCTCATTGCCTCGAACCGCACCTCGGGTCCCGATCACCCTGGTGGAAGACGTCATCACCACCGGCGGCGCCGTCCGCGACGCGGCACGGGAACTCAGGAAGGTCGGCGCTCGGATCGATGTCGTCGTCTGCGCCATCGACGGAGCTTGCTCGGTCAGCATCCGCTCCGCGACGCCGGCATCGAGGTGCGGTCGGTACTCACCCGTGCCGAACTGGACCGTGCGCGGCAGGCGGCACCTGGACCGTAGGCGGACCGGTCGACGGGAGGTTCGTAGCCGGAGCTCGTCGTCTCACACATCGCGCTCAACCATCCGGCTGCGACACGCCCTCCATGACAGATCAACCTCCACCGGCGGCCTGCCGCTTCGCGTCACGTGGCCGGCTTCCAGATCGTCGGTGACTGAGCGTTAGGAGCGCTTGTAGGTCAGCGGACGTCAGCAGTCATCGTTCGGTATGCGGCGAGACTGCTTCGGCAATCTTGACGGTGTCTTCGACCCCCTCGAACCGTCCATCAGCGGACGAATCGAGCCCGCAAGGCGATGCCGGTCGCCTTGGTGCGTGCCCGACAACCATCCGAGCGCCGCCACCTGGTCGTCCTCGCCGACGAACGTCTCAGGTTCGACGAGATAGTAATCCACTCACTACCCAAGGGCATGAAGACGTTCTGAACGATCGCATCCGCCCCAACGGAGGTCCCGGCGTAGATGTGGCCGGCGGGATCGGTCCACTCGATGCTGTCGTGAAACATTGCCAACCCTTTCGGGATGTCGCCACTCGCGAAAGCGGCGTAGCCCCCGCGAAGGATGTCCGTGTTGCTCACTCTGATGCCTCCGAATCGCTATGGCCACGATAAAGGCCTTTGCACGATGTCGCGCAGAGCACTCAGCGTCGGCAATAGAGATGGCAGGTTGATCCGAACCGTCGTTCCGCACGGGATCGGACCATCCTTGGCTTGGCAACTGAGCAGCCGCCGGTTGGGGCTACTGCCCACCCGGTCGAATCCGCTCGACCGACACCCACTCCTCCGCCCCAGCCGGGCGAAGATGATCGCCTGAACGTATCGTTCAACAACCCCGTCGTGCGGGACTCTTGGCGAGGTGTCGGTGCCTCGGACGTGACGCTCGACCGCTCAGCGAGGATCAGGGCAGGCTGGTCAGCGTTGAGGGGCGCCGAGGTGACCTTTCGGTGTCTGGACTGAATCGGAGGCGTCGACCTAAGTCAGGGTCAGTTGGGTGCTGAATGGCCGCAATGTCTACGCGTCCCGTTCGTACCCCCACGTCGAGCTGCCAGAGGATCATGTAGAGCCGGAACGCGCGATAGATCGGGAGGATCGCGGCTTCCTCCACATCCCTCAGCGGCCAGCCGCGGCAATTCAGCTCCTCGACATACCCACGCGGACGTCGGGTTCGCGGTGACAGCGTGCGCTGACCAGGTCGGAGGTCCGGGTGCCCAGGTGCGTCACCCCGAAGTCGATCCCTCCGGCGAACCGGCTTCGGTCGTAGTGGACGTTCTCCTTGGCCAGGAAGTCGCCGTGGATGACGGTGCGTGGAAGGTCAGCGGCCGAGGACTACATGCCGTCGTGCTCGGCGATGATCAAGCTGGTGGGCATCGCCAGTGGCTGGTGTGTGGTGAGACGCCAGCCGGTGTCGTTCAGCCATTGAGTGACCTGCTCGACACTGTAGACGTCGCCTTCTCCGGTCACCAGAAGGAATTCTCCGGCCATCAAGGCCGCGAATGTCGGCTCAGTTCGGGCGCTGTCTGTCCAGAAGTCGACCAGCAGCATTCGAGCGCCTACCGGTGCCGCATCCCTAACTCGAGACAGCAGTCGCTGGTTTCTTGACGGCGAGAACAGATGCAGAATGTTGGCCAGCAGGTACACGTCGTGACCGGTCGGAATGGGCCCGTCCAGCAGATCTCCTTCGATCACGCTGACGCCGGTGCCGGCCGCGGATGCGGCCAGTGCGGCACGAGTCAGCGGAGCCGACATCGGTCGTTCCAGGACTGAGGCCTGCAGCAACGGGTACCGGGTGCGAGCGGCCATTACGAAGGAGCCTGTGCCGCCACCAAGGTCGAGCAACGATGTGTGCCTGCTGAAGTCGTAGTTCGCCGCGAGGACGTCAGCCGTTGGCGTGGTGAGGGCGCCGACGCCGGTGGTGAAGGTCTGAAGCTGGTCGGGGGTGAACTCCTCGTACCCGTACGCGGCGCGGTCTTCTCTAATCGATGTGCCCAGTGATCCCCACTGCTGGTAGACCACGTCGTTCCACATCTTCAAGACGGGGCGCAAGTCGTGCCGCCCGTCTCCGCTCAAGACTTCCTGGGTGACGTCGGAATTGGCGTACTTGTCGCCGTTGCGCTTGAGAAATCCGACCGCAACCAGCGCGTCGAGGAGAATGCGCAGGCTATGGGCGGGCACACCAAGTCGCTCCCGAAGTTGGTCGGATGCGACTGGGCCGCCTGCCAACACCTCAAACACGCCGAGGTCGGCGGCGACGAAAAGGTACTTGGCTGTCATGTGGTGAGCCAGAACCTGCATGACCGCCGCGGCTGAACCAGTCACGGGGACCTCCTGTCAGCCGTCGAGCGGGAACTCGCGGGCCCTCACCAAATCTAACGGACTCCCGTTCCTGCGCCTGGAGCAACTGCTTGAATTGATCAGGTGTGTGAGAACCGACAGGACGCCGCAGCTTTCCCGCCCAGCAGGACCGCTGGTCGCGACGGGGGAGACGTCGTTGCTGACGCTGACCCCGGTGTGGGCTAGAAGAGCGGATTGCGGGCATGACGCAAACCTCGGCCTTCGACGCGGCTCCGCCAGGGCGAATCTGAACAAGGCGGAACGCGTGGCCACACCAGCTTCGCCGACAACTCACGCCGCTCATCAGCTTGGGCTGGCGACTGCTACCGGCGAGCACGAGCACGCGGGGCGAGGCACCCACACGCGGTGCGGATTCTCGCCTGAGGATGGGTCCGGGTGATCTGGGCATGTTGGACCACCGACACCGCCTCGACCCTCACGACACCGCGGTGAACAACGGCTCACCACTGCCTGACTTGACCAAGAGAGCTCGCACGCTGCGCTCAACCACCGGCCACCGGGCTCGCACAGTCGCCAGCCGCCGTCTCACACACCGCGCTCAACCACGACCTACGAGACCGGCCACGACTAGTCGGTGGCGCATCCACGTGCAGCTGCAGAACGAGGAGGGGTGGGCGACGGGCCACTCGAGTGCTCGTCCGGGTTTCAGCCCTGGTAGCCGATCAGCCAGCGCACTCCGAATCGGTCGGTGACCTGGCCGTCGTGGTCACCCCACGGCCGCAGTTGCAGGGGGTCGATGTCGCGGCCGCCATCGCTCAAGGCGCTGAACCAGGCTTCCATCGTGGCGGGCTCCGCGGTGCCGAGTAGTGAGAACAGCACCCCGTCGAGCCGGAGCGCGGGGTCCTCGGGGTCAGCGTCGGAGGCCAACAGCTCCACTGGACCCTGCAGCATGCCGTGGGCGATGGCGTCGGCCGGTCCGTCCTCGCGGCCGAAGTCGGCGAGGGTGTTCAGCACCAGCTTGCCGCCGAACACTCCCTGGTAGAAGGTGAGCGCCTGGCGGGCTGTGCCGGGGAAGGACAGGTAGGGCGTCAGTCCGGTCATGGTCGCTTCCTGTTCGGTCGTGTGGCGACTAGTTCGCCTCCGTCCTGAGGTCGGAGCGGCTGCGCCATCTTCTACATCCTGGTCGTCCTACATTCCACCTGGAGCAGGGTGGTTCGGTCGGCCGGCGGGGCGGGGCGGGGCGGGTCGCGGAGCAGGTAGCTGCGACTCGGGTGGGACACGCCCTGCCTCGGTCGACGCGCCGTGCGGGAAGCCAGGGACCGTTGAGAGGGCACGCAGAGCGACCGGCTTACGCACAACTAGATGGCGAGGGATTGCCGTCTTACACGCGGCGCTCAACCACCCCTTCAGCGAGAACTGCACACATTGTATGAAGGTCCATGGTGGACGAGTTGCAGTTGTTGGCGAGGGACATCGATTGCCGTCTCTCGCTTGACCGGACCCGGATCGTTCACTCTGCGGTCGGGGCAGATCGCCACGGAGTACTTCGACACGTATCTCTTCGAGGCCCAGCCTGGTCTGCTTCTCCGGGTTGCCCAAGCGATGGTGCCCCTGCTGCCTGCCGAGGTGGATCTCGGGGACTCGAGCTCGGCGGTGTGCCGATCGCGACTATGGTCAGCCAGCTGACCGGAACGCCGACCCTCTTCGTCAGAAGCAGGCCAAGACCTACGGGACTTGCCGACTGGCGGAGGGGGCTGACGTCGACGGACGCTCAGTCGTCCTGGTGGAAGACGTCATCACCACCGGCGGCGCCGTCCGCGACGCGGCACGGGGAACTCAGGAAGGTGGGCGCTCGGATCGATGTCGTCGTCTGTGCCATCGACGGAGCCCGCGCGGTCAGCATCCGCTCCGCGACGCCGGCATCGAGGTGCGGTCGATGCTCACCCGTGCGGAACTGGACCGTGCGCGGCAGGCGGCACCTGGACCGTAGGCGGACCGGCGCATTCGGGCGGTCAGCGCAACATGAGTGGTCCGATCAGTTCGATCGGTTTCTGGAACCCTAGCCGTTTGCGGGGGCGGTCGTTGAGCTCGGCGGCGACGCGGTCGAGGTCCTCAGCTGTGTGGATGAGCAGGTCGGTTCCTTTGGGGAAGTACTGCCGCAGCAGCCCGTTGGTGTTCTCGTTTGTCGCTCGCTGCCACGGGGAGTGGGGATCGCAGAAGTAGATGTCGATCTCGGCGTCGATGCAGATCTGCTCCCACCGGTTCATCTCTGGGCCCTGGTCCCAGGTCAGCGAGCCGCGAAGGCTGTAGGGCAGCGTCTTGATCTTCGCGGCGAGAGCGTCGCGGACCAGCTCGGGGGTGTAGCCGTCTGGCAGGTGCAACAACATCGTGTAGTTCGTGCAGCGTTCGACCAGGGTCCCGATCGCGGACAGGTTCTTGCGGCCGATGATCAAGTCGCCTTCCTTACGTTGTTGCGGGGCGCCAGCCCCGGGTTGGATGACCATGCCGACATTGTGGGCAGGCGTTGACTCAGGCAAGACGGCGCATCATTGCGTGGTGATCAACACGGCAGGGATGGTGCTGCTGTCGCGTCGGGTCAGCAACGATGAGACCGAGCTGCTCGAGCTGATCGCCA
>DASQLI010000174.1:0-8513 GCA_035630075.1 Microlunatus sp. | reverse complement strand
ACGTGCGCTGCCTGGAGCCGGCTCCGGGGACCGGGGCGCTGTTCCGGCTGGCGCTGCCCGTCGCCGCCGATCCGTCGACCGGAGCCTGACGGGCCGCCCCACCCTGCGCGGCCGCTGGACGCCCGCCAAGTCGAGGCGTTCAGACGCCGCCGGTGCCCGACATGTCCGGCATCGGATCGGAGGGACCCTCGTCGTCGGTGGCGGCCAGCTCGGCGAGATCGGGAGTCTCCGCCTGATCTGCATCGGAGTTCTGCCGGGCAGCCGTCGGGTCGCTCGGGTCATCGGTGCTCTCGTCCAGACCCTGCATCGCCGGCAGGTCCGATTCGCTCGGTGTTCCGCCCGCTGCTCCGGCGGGTGTCGTTCCGCTGATGTCGCTCATGACTGGTTCATACCCAGTTGGGCCGGTCTCGGACAGCGCGGTGCGCGCACACCCGTACTCCAGCAGCGAGAACCTGTCACCGACGAGCCAGCTCGTAGACGACTACGCTGGTGATGATGGGACTGGCGTTCGGCGCCCGGGCTCAGTCGTGGACGACGACCTCGATCGAGGAGATCCTTCGGGCTTGACGGAACAGCTTGGTCAGCAGCTCTTTCGCGCAGTCGACGCAGATCTGTCGGTTGCCGGGTTGGGAGGTGGGCTCGGACACCGACCTGCCGCACAGAGCCTTGTCCGGATCGCCCGCCGTGTGCAGATGCGCTTGGTCGTCATCGCCGGTTCGACACGGCTGGTAGCTGGGCACCTGACCACTATCGTCGTCATCCGCCCGGGATGTCTAGATCCAGGCGCAGGGCGAATCGGGCCGCTTCGGTGCGGTTCGCGGCACCCAGCTTGGTCAAGATGTTGCTCACGTGGACGCTGGCGGTCCGTTCGCTGATGTACAGGTTCCGGGCGATCACTCGATTCGTCGCCCCGGTGGTGAGCAGGGCCAGCACCTCGCGTTCTCGTGGAGTGAGGCCGTCGAGTCGGCGATCGACCTGGACGGCAGGTCCGGCATCGCTGCCTGGCGCCGGGTCGAGACGCAGCCCGCCGACCCTGGCCACCGTCCGGATCTCGGCCAGCAGGGGTTCGGCGCCCAGAACCGTGGCCTCGTCGAGGGCGGATCGAAGCGCAGTCTCGGCCCGGCTGCGTGCCTGGCGCCTCAGCAGCGTGGTGGCCAGCCGCATCAGGCCGTACGCCTGCACGTACCGGCGGCCCAGAGCGGCGTTCGCTTCGACCACCGCGGTCCACTGCTCCGGCTGGTCATCGGCGCCGATCCGGGCCGCTTCGGCTTCGACGGCGGAGAGCACCGCGGCAGAGACCGGCAGTGTGGTGCCGGCCGCCGCTTCGCGTGCCGCGGCCAGCAGATCGTCCCGTGGGCCGGTGATACCGGCGCGGCGCAGCGGCACGCTGATCTCGGCCAGGTCGGCTTGGGCCCGCAGCGCTCGCCAGCATGCTTGCAGGACCAGCAGAGCATCGTCCTGCTGGCGGAGCCCGGGCAGGATCTCCGCGAGCACCGTGATCGCCGCGGCCGGATCGTGATCCCACAGGTGCTGGTCCGCCACCGTGATCGCGAGGTCTGTGGCTACGTACGGATTCTGACCTCCCGACCCGCGTGCTGCCGCCAGCTGACGCTCGGTCTCGGCGTGGTCGCCGCGGGCCACCGCAACCTCGGCCAACGACGCCTGGAGCTGGCCGGCGACACCTTCCGCGGCCGCGTCCGCCAGTGCTCGCGTGGCTGTCCGGACCGCCTCATCCCAGCGTCCCAGAGCGACCAGAGCACTCACCTCGTTGCTGATCAAGGTAGAGGCGAGCGACACCACCGGGCCGTACCGTGCCGCGGCCGCCAGCCCTTCGGCCGCCGTGGCGGCCAGCTCCTCGTACCGGCAGCCGAGACCGAGCGCGAACGTGAGGTTGCCGTAGCAGCGAAGGACCAGCTCGAGATCGTCCAGGGCACGCACCTCGGGCAACACGACCCTGAGCTCGGTCACGGCAGCCTCGACGTCGCCCAGCTGGGCTCGAGCCGCCGCGGCGGTGATCGAGGCGTGCAGCCGGACCCGCTCGCTGCCGCCGGCCCCGCTCAGGGCGACGGCTTGCCCGGCCCAGTCGATGGCCGATCGGGCCTGACCGATGGCCATGCAGCCGTGGGCCAGGGCCGCCAACACGGCGGCCCGCAGCTGGTCGTCGGTTCCCAGCGGCAGCAGGTCCAGGGCGACGTCGTACGCCTCGACCGAGGCGCTCATGTTGCCGGCGGCCCACATCACCTGACCGCGCAGGTGCGCGATCCGCGCCCGGTCGACGACGGTGACCGCCAGCTGGTCGGCGTGTTGCAGTCGGGTGAGGGCGTCCTCCAGTCGTCCGCACCAGCGGCAGGCGGCAGCCGCCTCGAACAGCACCGTGACCTGCCGGGCTCCGGTGACCTGTTCGGCATCGGCCACCAGTCCCCAGAGCCGCTCGACGGCCGCGTAGCAGGTTCGGGCGTCTTCATGAGCCCAGATGGCGCTGGCATGTCGGGCGCCCTGGAGCGCGTACCCCAGCGCCGCCTCATGCCGTCCGCTCTCCAGCAGGTGATGGGCGAGCTGCGCGGCCCGGTGCGGTTGCTCGGCCGCGGGACTGGTCAGGAAGAAGTCAGCCGCGGCGCTGTGGGCGACCACCCGCTCGCTCGGCACGGTGTCCGCCACGATCACCTCGCGGAGCAGGGCGTGCCGGAGGACGACCGCGTCGCCGTCGATCACGATCAGTCCCCGGCGGACCAGGTCGCGGGTCGCCACTCCCAGTCGCTCTGCTGACCCGCCGGTCGCTCGGACCAGCAGCGCCGGTTCGTCGCAGGCACCCACCACGGTCAGCAGCACCAGCAGCGATCGCTGCTCGTCGGTGATGTCGTCGACAGAGCTGAGGAGCACGTCCCGCAGGCGGGGCGGCACCTCGTCGGTGTCGTGCCGAGCCAGGTGCAGGGCGAAGAAAGGAATGCCCTGGGACAGCTCGGCGATCCGCGCGCAGCGCTGCTCCGACGGCGGGTCCGCGACAGATCGGACGAGGTCGCCCAGGGCCGCACCTGACAGCGGTCCGAGGTCGATGCCCCAGACGTCGGGAAGCCGCTTGAGCTCAGCCAGCGCGGAGTGGTCGGGGGAACGGGTCCGCGCGCCCTCCGGGCGGACGGTGATCACCAGCAGCACCCGGCCGGAACGCAGCCGGCGGGCGGTGAAGGCGAGCAGATCCATGCTGGCCGGATCCACCCAGTGCACGTCCTCGATGACCATCATCGTCGGCCGGTGCCGGCTGAGGGACTCGAGCAGGTCACCGACGGCCGCGAACAGCCGGGTGGCCGCCAGCCCCGAGTCCGACGTCGCCTCCGGTGTCTCCATCCGCAGCGGACCCAGGGCTCGCCAGGTCGCCACCGACGTCAGCTCCGGCAGCTCCGGCGCTTCACGCAGCAGGTTGGCGAGCATGTCGGAGACGGGTCCGTACGGCAGCCGGCCACCGCTGGCCGGGGAGCATCCGCCGGAGGCCACCACGAACCCGCTGGCCCGGGCGTGGGAGCTCGCCTCCCGGACCAGCCGGGTCTTGCCGATGCCGGCCTCGCCGGTGATGATCACCGCCTGCGGGGTGCCGTCGGCCGCCGTCGAGAGGGCGCCGAGCACCGAGGCCAGCTCGCGGTCGCGTCCGACCAGCGGCTCACGGGGAGCCTTCGGGGAATTGCGGCCCGGCACCGAGCCAGCATGGCACGGCGGCCACCGACGGCGCAGGACTGTGGTCCCGCCGTCGATGGCCGTCGTTGGTCAGGCGTGCCGGCTCACGCCTCCGGGTAGACCACGATCAGGTCGGAGACAGTCACCGAGCCGGGCTCGTTGTTCGGCACGAACACCCGGAGCGTGTTGGCCCCGCCCGTGCCGGCCCGGAGCACCCCGTGATCGAAGATCTCGTCGAACTGACGGCTGACGGTCGTGTCGATCGTCTGGTCCACGATCTCGGTGCCGTTCAGCTCCACCAGCACGTGGACGCCCGCGTCGCTGCCGGGGTTCACCCGGTAGGACAGGAAGGGCCGGGCGTGGGTGCTGGTGGTGGTGGACAGGTTCGGCGTATCGAAGTCGATCTCGAAGTCACGGTCGCCTGAGGACGTCGGCAGTGTCGTGCTGCTGGTCTGAAGACTGCGGTGGTTGGTGGTCATTTCTCCCCCTGTGGGTTTCGCCGCCGGCCTCTCCGGCGACTGACCCAACGGTCGCAACTCCGGCGCCGCACGTCCTGAGGAGAAATGCGTAGATCCGGGGCGCGCCGCCCTTAGGTCACGTCCTGCCGGTTGGCTCGGGTCAGCCGAACAGCCCGTCGACGCGGTGGTCCCAGCCGTTCAGCAGCCCGCCCGGCTCGGCGCCGAGCACCGAGGACAGCAGGCTCGCGTACACCGTACGGAAGTCGAGCCCGGCCTTGAGGTCACCGTCGTCCAGGTCGGTCAGGCTCGGCTCGGTGCCGTAGAACCCGCCGTTCACCCCACGACCGAGCACGAACACCGGACCGGCCGTGCCGTGGTCGGTTCCGTCGCTCGCGTTGGCGGTGACCCGGCGACCGAACTCGGAGTAGACCGCGGTCACCACCTGCTTCCCGCGGTCGGTCGTCGCCAGCCGCGCCTGGAACGCGGTCAGCGCCGCATCCAGCTGGGCCAGCAGCCGTTGCTGGGTGCCGCGCTCGTCGGAATGCGTGTCGAAGCCGCCCAGCGACACCGAGTAGACCCGGGTCGGCACCCCCATCTCGACCAAGGTGGCGACCAGCTCCAGCTGCCGGGCCAGCTCGCTCTGGCCGCCCGCCGAGGCACCCTGGGCGTTCTCGTCGCTGGTCGGGGAATCCTCGTCCGGGTTCTGCTCCGTGGCCGGCTCCAGGGTGCGCTGCACCGCGCCGAGATCCGCGATCGACTTGGCGGCCCGGGCCTGCCAGATCCCGTCGTCCGCGTCGGGCCGGCCGAGCAGTCCGAGCGAGCGACCGAGGGCGGTCTTGGGTACCTGGAGACCGGCCACCGGCAGCGAGGCGCCGGCCAGCTTCTCGCCGGCCAGCATCGGCGGGATCAGGGCGTCCAGCGACACCGCCTGAAGCGGGTCGGTGGTGGTGGCGTCCAGCCAGCGCCCCAGCCAGCCGGTGCCGAGCGACGACTCCGGCGCAGCGGTCTGCCAGATCGCCATCGACCGGAAATGGCTGCGGTCCGGCTTCGGGTAGCCGACACCGCGCACGATGGCCAGCTCGTTGGACCCCCACAGCTTGTGCAGGCCGGCCATCCCCGGGTTGAGACCGAGAGAGTCGCCCAGGTCGAGGACCTCGTCGGTCCGGTAGGCCAGCTCTTCGCGCGCCGAGGAGTAGGCCGGGTCGGTGGCCGGGATGACCGTGTTCAGTCCGTCGTTGCCGCCGTACAGGGTCACCATCACCAGCACCCCGGCCGCGGGATCCAGCGGCGTACGCGATGCGGCAGCCACCAGGTCGGTCCAGTGGATCCGGCTGGCGCCGACGGCCAGCGCCCCGGCGGCCACGACCCCGGAGCAGGCCAGGAAGCGTCGCCGCGTCACGGGGTGGACGCGCGTGCTCAGGGTGGGTTCAGGCATGGAAGCTCCTTCAGCGGGAGACGACGTACTCAGGGGAGACGGCGGCCAGCGCCACCGCGTCGGCCGGTCGGTCGGCGACCTGACTGATCGCGTCCGCGGTACGGGTGGTGAAGGCGTCGACGCCGAGCAGCCGGCGAACCGCCTCCGTACGGCTCTTGGTCGAGGCCTGCCGGATCGTCGACAGGTCGGCTTCGGCGGCCAGCACGCGAGCGGTGGCCAGCCGAGCCGCGGTCGACGCGGTCGTGAGCCAACCGGCGCCGGCCGGCCAGCCGCCGACACTCGGCGGGCGGAACGGGACCTGACCCATGCTGCGGAGCCCGACCAGCAGCCGGCGCCGCGCCTTGTCCGGCAGCTCCGACGGAGTGAGTCCCAGTGCCCGCGCCGTCCCGACCAGCCACTCCACGGGCTGCTTGACCATGCTCGTGCCCGGGTCGCGGAACTCGGGAGCGACAGCGATCGCCCGCAGCGTGGCTGAGAGGTCACCGTGATTCCCGTACGCGGCCAACAGCTTCTCCGTCGTCGCCACGCCGGGACCTGCGACCGAGACCAGCCGGAACCACAGCCGGCCGATCACGAACTCGGCCGACGCCTGTTGGTCGAGCAGCACCGCGACCAGGTCCTCGGCGCCGAACGCGCCGGTCTGCCCGAGCACGGTCTTGTCGCCGTCGTCGTGCTGCTTGGCACGCAGCATCGCCTGACCGGTCTGTCGGTTCACCTTCCAGCCCGTCAGGGACCGGGCGGCCTCCTTGACGTCGGTCTCGCTGTAGTGGCCGTGGCCGAGGGCGAACAGCTCCATGAACTCGCGGGCCAGGTTCTCGTTCGGGGCCTTTGCGGTGTTGTCGTTGCCGTCCAGCCAGATCAGCATCGCCGGATCGACGATCAGCGCGCGGGCCAGATCGGTGAAGGAGCCTACGGCTGCGGAGCGGAGGGTCTGGTTCTGCCGCAGCATCAGCGGGGCGAGGCGTACCTTCTGGACGCTGGTGGCGAAGTGGCCGTGCCAGAACCAGGTCAGCCGCTCCCGTAGGGGCTGGTAGGCCTGCACCATCCGGTCCAGCCACCAGGCGGTGAGGGTCAGCTGCTGCGCCTTCAGCTGCCGGCGGAACTCTTTGCGATCGGCTCGGTCGGCCTCCTTGCCGCCGGCCGGACGAGCGGGGATCTCGAGCCGGGGATCGGGCGTCGCGTGCACGCCGGCGTCGGTGCCGCCCGGGCTCAGCAGGGTCTCGACGGCGCTGTCGTACCCGCGCTGCTGCAGGGCCGCCAGTCCCTCGCCGCCGGCGCCGAACCCGAACCGGTCGGCCAGTCGGCGGACGGATTCCGCTTCGCTGAGCTCTGCCATGTCTCCCAGCGTGGACGATCGGTCTCCCGTACGGCATCAGTCACCCCGGTTTCCTCAGAAACCCGACAGGTCTGCGCGTCGGCCACCACGGAGCTGCCCGAGCAGATTCAGCGGATGCGCTCGAGGTGGTCCAGCACGCCGGGGATGGCCGCCTCGACCGAGGCCAGCGTCCGCTCGAACCCGGCTTCGGGCCCGTACCAGGGATCGGGGATGCCGTAGCCGGGTTCCGCGTCGGGGTCGAACTCCGTGAGCAGCCGCAGGTTGTCCGCACCGGGGGCGATGGCCCGCATCTTGTCCAGGTGGATGTTCTCCATGGCCAGCACGATCTCGGCACCCTCGATCTCTTCCCGGGTGACCCGATGGGCGGTGTGACCGCCGGTCCGGTAGCCGTGCCGCTGGAGCACGTCGGCAGCACGGTCGTCGATGGGCGCTCCGATCTCCTCCCGGCTGGTAGCGGCGCTGCTGAACGCGAGGTCGTCCAGGCCACGGTCGGCGGCCAGCTTCTCGGCCACCCGCTCCGCCATCGGTGAGCGGCAGATGTTGCCCCAGCAGACGAAGATCACGCGGCGCGGCTCGGCGGACACGGGCGACCAACCTACCGGTTCAGGGCCGTTCAGCCCTCTTTCTGTCCGGCAGGAATGCGTTCAGCAGGAAGCTCACGATCGAGATGATGATCGATCCCCAGACCGCCGACCAGAAGCCGTCGACGTTCCAGGCCAGCCCGAAGACGCCGGCCAGCCAGGAGGTCAGCATGAGCAGCAAGGCGTTGATGACGATCAGGAACAACCCCAGGGTGAGCAGCACCACCGGCAGCGTGACCAGCGTGAAGATCGGCTTGATGATCGCGTTGATCACGCCGAAGATCAGGGCGACGACCAGCATCGCGATCACTCGCTGGGTGGTGTCCTCGCTGGTCAGGGTGATGCCGCTGATCAGCCACGTCGCCACAGCCAGGGCCGCGGCGTTGACGAGCAGTCGAAGCAGGAAGCGCATGGCGGTGATGCTGCCACGTCGTTCTGGCGATGCGGATGAGGCGCACCCCTGAACCGACCCCGAGTGTCGCGCTCAGCCGATGTTGCCCTGCTCACCGCCGATGGTGGTGTCGTCGCCGTGGCCGGTCTTCACCACCGTGTCGTCGGGGAGCGTCATCAGTCGCCGGTTGATCGACTCCTTGATCAGGTCTGCGTCGCTGAACGAGCGGCCGGTGGCGCCCGGCCCACCTTGGAACAACGTGTCGCCGGTGAACACCACACCCAGATCGGGGGAGTAGAAGCACACCGCACCCGGAGCGTGACCGGGAGTGTGGATGACCTCCAAGGCGATGTCGGCGATCGGAAGCTTCTGACCGTCAGCCAGCTCACCGTCCGGTGGACTGTCATGGGTCAGCTCCCACACCGGCAAGTCGGCCGGGTGCAGCAGCACCGGCGCCTCGACCGCCCGGCCCAGCTCGGGCGCGAACCGTACGTGGTCGTCGTGGGCGTGGGTGCACAGCACCGCGACCACCCTTCGGCCGGCGATCACGTCGAGGATGGCGTTCACGTCGTGGGGGGCGTCGATGACGACGCACTCGGTGTCGTCACCGACCACCCACACGTTGTTGTCGACGTCGAAGGTCTGC
>DASQLI010000173.1:0-15849 GCA_035630075.1 Microlunatus sp. | reverse complement strand
GTCTTCCTCAACGACGCCGATGCGGCAGGACTGGCCGAGGCGCACTTCGGCGCGGCCAAGGGAACCACCGGAGTGGTCGTCATCGTCACCCTGGGCACCGGCATCGGCGTCGCGCTGATCAGCGACGGCCGGCTGGTCCCGAACTCCGAGCTCGGCCACCTGGTGCTGGACGGTGTCGACGCCGAGACGTACGCCGCCGCGTCCGCCCGCAAACGCAACGGCCAGAGCTGGGAGGAGTGGGCCGGCCACGCCGAGCGCTACCTGAGATACCTGGAGGACCTGGTCTGGCCCAAGCTGTTCGTGCTGGGCGGCGGCATCACCAAGAACCCGGAGAAGTGGCTGCAGTACCTGAATCCGCGGACGCCGATCGCGCTCGCCACCAACATCAACAACGCGGGCATCATCGGGGCGGCCGATGCGACCAGGAAGCACGCGCCGGTCGAGTGACGAGGGCGCCGGCGTGACCGGCGCGACATCGCCCTGACCGAATCCGGGGCTGCCACCGGCTACACTGGCCCCAGCAGCTCGACCGGTCTCACCCCGAGCTGCCGGTGACGTCGAGCTATCCGCTCCTCCCCTCCCTGACTTCCAGCTGCGGCCCATGACGGCCCGCACCCGCGGATGTCCACCCAGGTGAGACAGCCACGAGAGTTGTATTTCTTGTCTTCCAGCACGTCTTTCGGCGCGCTCGGCGTGCCCGCGTCCCTGACGCAGGTGCTCGCCGCTCGCGACATCATCACTCCCACCCCGATCCAGGCCGCGACCCTCGCGGATGCCATCGCCGGCCGGGATGTCCTCGGCCGGGGCCGCACCGGCTCCGGCAAGACCTACGCCTTCCTGCTGCCGCTGGTCACCCGTCTGGCGGCAGCGCCGACGAAGGCGCGTCCCCGCCAGCCCCGAGCGGTGATCCTGGCTCCCACCCGTGAGCTCGCCACCCAGATCGACACGGCGCTGCAGCCGCTGGCTGCGGTCGCCGGACTGCGCAGCCGGACCGTCTTCGGCGGAGTCAGCCAGCAACCCCAGGCCAAGGCGCTGCAGGCCGGTGTCGACGTCATCGTCGCGTGCCCCGGCCGTCTGGAGGATCTCGTGGAGCAGGGCCTGTGCCGGCTCGACGCGGTCGAGATCACCGTCCTCGACGAGGCCGACCACATGGCTGACCTCGGCTTCCTGCCCGGCGTCACCCGGCTGCTGGCCAAGACCCCGCGGTCGGGCCAACGGATGTTCTTCTCGGCCACCTTGGACAGCGGTGTCGACGGGCTCGTGAAGCGGTTCCTGCAACGCCCGGCCGTACACCAGGCCGACTCGGCCCAGGCACCGGTCGTGGCGATGGCCCACCACGTCCTGCACGTGCGTTCCACCGTTCGCACCGACGTCCTGGTCGACCTGGCCGCCGCTCCCGGTCGTACGGTGATCTTCACCCGCACCAAGCACCGGGCGAAGTCGCTGACCCGCCAGCTCAACGCGCGCGGCGTGCCGGCCGTCGAGCTGCACGGCAACCTCAGTCAGAACGCACGCACCCGCAGCATGGACGCCTTCCATGCCGGCCGGGTCGGAACCCTGGTCGCCACCGACATCGCCGCCCGCGGCATCCACGTCGACGACGTCGAGCTCGTGGTGCACGCCGACCCGCCGGTCGAGCACAAGGCCTACGTGCACCGGTCCGGCCGTACGGCGCGCGCCGGCAAGCAGGGCACCGTGATCACGGTGATGACCGACGACCAGGTCGCCGACGTCCGGGCGCTGACTCGCGCGGCCGGCATCCGACCGACCACCACCGTGGTGGACAGCGCTCAGCATCCGGTGCTCCGGCAGCTCGCCGCCGGCGAGCGCCGGTTCGAGGCGGTGCCGATCGGCGCACCGGGTCCTGGCCTGGCAGATCAGGGCGAGTCGGCCGGGCGTTCTCGATCGGGCGCTGGCGATCGAGGTGGGAACCGCTCCGGTGGACGCCGCAGCCGGTCCGGATCGGGGAGCCGCAGCCGGGGCTCCCAGCCCGCGACCGGCCAGGCACCGACCAAGAACGCCTCGGCCGGCAAGGCACCTGCGGCAGCTCGGCCGACGACGCGCGGCAACGCCGGAGCCCGAGGGCACAGCGCGAGCGACTTCAGCCGCCGCGTTCGCGCCCGCTGAACCTCGGCCAGGCCGCTCAGCACGCTGACGCGGCCGGGTTCAGGACGCGGCTCGACCGGTTGCTCGCCGCTCCAACCAGTCCTGGACGCGATCCTGTCGGACCAGGGCCGGCAGCGCAGCCAGGAGCAGCAGCATGACCGCGACTCCACCGGCGACGGCGAGCGCGGTCGCGCGGTCGCCGGTGGCCACATCCACGGTCAGCAGCACCACCCCGACCATCACCAACACCAGGCCGGCCAGAGCCGCTCGCAGCATCAGGTGTCCGACCTGGACGAGCTCCGGCTTCAAGTGGCGCCGGAACAGGCTGCGATGCAGATGCACCGGGGCGAGCGCCAGGGCGGTGGTCAGCGTGGAGACCACCACCAGGCACAGATAGACGGCCCGATCGAACTGGTCCAGGTCGGCGAACGTCGGCTGGAACACGATGGTCAGCAGAAAGCCGCTCAGGATCTGGGTGCCGGTCTGGAGGACCCGCGTCTCCTGCAGCAGCTCGATCCAGTTCCGATCCATCCGCTCGTTGAGCGACTCGTCCCGACCGTCGCGAGGATCTACGTCATCGCGACCCGTGCTGTCGGGCTCGGTGCTGTCGCGGTCGGCGGTCATGATCGGAGCCTGTCACAAGCGCGTCAGGTCAGGTAAGGGTCGGCCCAGGCGCTGATGATCCGGGCGGCCCGCCTGGCCTGGACGCCCTTGTTCAGCAGGTGGTCGGCACCTTCCAGCGACACGAAGCTGCGGGGGTGCCGGGCCGCCCGGAAGATCTGGCTGGCGTTGGTGATGCCGACGGTGTTGTCAGTCGGCGAGTGCATCACCAGCAGGGCCTTGTGCAGCGTCTTGATCTGCTCGCGGAGGTCGGCCGCTCGCACGTCGGTGATGAAGTGGCGGCGTAGGGTCAGCGCCTTGCCGCCGGCCAGGAACGGCGCCTCGCCCTCCTGCAGGATCCGCTCGATCAGGGCGTCGTAGTTGTGCTCGACGTGGCCCGGCTCGTACGGGGCGCCCACGCTCACGACGGCCTTGACCCCCTCGACCTGGTGCGCGGCCGCCAGCACCGCGGCACCGCCGAACGAATGACCCACCATCAGTCGGACGTCGTAGCCGGACTCCTGCATGAACCGCACCGCCAACGCGGTGTCGTCGACCTTGTGCGAGAACGACCCGTCGCCCCAGTCGCCCTCGGATCCGCCGAGTCCCAGGTTGTCGAACCGGAGCATGCCGATGCCCTCGCTCGCCAGCTGCTTGCAGATCCGACTGGCCGCCGGCGAGTCCTTGCCGAGGGTGAACCCGTGTGCGAACACGCCCCAGCCTCGGACCTCACCATCCGGCTGGTCGATCAGACCCGCCAGCCTCGGACCGGTCGAGCTCGCGAACCACACCCGTTCCGCCACGGCAGCCATCGTGGCAGACGGGGTCGGGATGCCGACAGGGTGACGAGGCGGTGAACTCAGCGGGGCCCGCGCGCGGCTGGTGCCGATGAAGACGGTCCGACAGACCTACGATGGCACCGCAGACGTTGAGGCAGACGGAGGACACCGATGGCGAAGATCACCCGGCGCAAGGCGCTGCTGGGGCTCGGTGGCGCCGGGCTCGCCGGGATCGGCGCGGTCGGCGTCGGGTTGGCCGGCCGCCAGAAAGCCCCCGCGGCCGCCCCGCAACAGACACCGGATCCGACGCCGAGCCAGACCCCGACCCCCACCCCGACGACGAAACCAGCCGCGGCCCCCCCGGTCGACAACCGACCGAGGTGGCCACTGACCGGGGTGCTGCTGAAGGATGCGAAGAAGGCTCAGCACGCCGCAGTGGCCGTCAAGGTGCCGGACAACAAGTACGAGCACCCCCAGCGCGGCATCGACAAGGCCGACATCGTGTTCGTCCAGCTCGAGGGATACCTGGACGCCTCCGGTTACAGCGGCACCCGACTGGTACCCGTCTTCCACTCGAAGATGGCCGAGACCGTCATGCCGGTGCGTTCGATCCGGCCGGTCGACATCCCGCTGCTCAGTCCGATGGACGCGATCATCGGCAACACCGGGGCCGCCAAGTGGGTGATCAACTACGTGAAGCACTACCGCAAGCACCTCGAGGGGATGCTTTCCTACATGAACACCCGCGGCACCGGCTCGTACGGGACGGATCCGTCGCGGGTCTACACCTACCAGGGACAGACCTACTACGACCGGGCCACCGTCTGCCACCCGGCCACCCTGGCGAAGCAGACCAAGCGGTTCCGCAAGGGTCCGCAGCAGTCGTACTTCCCCTGGGCCTCGAAGAACTCCGAGGTCAGCACCCTCGAGGGCAAGAAGGCCAAGACGATCAAGGTCCCCTACAAGGGCGACGACTACGCCATGGGCTACACCTACGACACCAAGACGAAGCGCTATCTGCGCAGCATGCCCTGGGGTCCGCACGTGATGGCCGACGGCAAGCGCATCTCGGTGGACAACGTCTTGGTGATCAAGGCCAAGCAGCACTTCGGCAAGATCTACAAGGGCGGCGGCCACGACGAGCCGCTGCACGACATCATCAACAAGCAGGGCAAGTTCTACTACGCCCATCGCGGGCGCTACGTCACCGGCACCTGGAAGAAGGCGGGGGTGGCTGCGCCGTTCGAGTTCACCTTGGCCGACGGCACGCCGCTGAAGATGGCGACCGGCCAGACGTTCGTCGAGCTCCCCGACGACGGCGCCAAGGTGCGCATCGCCGACTGACGAGTGCCACCCAGCGCCGCTGGAGAACTGTGGTGTCATGTAGCGGCACGTCCGACCATCTCCACGAACCAGGCGTGGATCCGGGCGTCTCCAGCCACCTCAGGGTGGAAAGCGGTGGCCAGCAGGCTTCCCTGCCGCACGGCGACGACGTGCTCGGATCCGTCGGGTCGCGGCACGGTGGCCAGCACCTCGACCTCTGACCCGGACGACACCACCTCGGGTGCTCGGATGAAGACCGCGTGGAACGGACCGCCGGGCGGCCACGCGCCATCCAGCTCGGCTTCGAACGACTCGGTCTGGCGGCCGAAGGCGTTGCGGCGCACCGTGATGTCCATCCCACCGAACGTCTGCTGACCCGCTGGGGCATCGACAAGCCGGTCGGCGAGCATGATCATCCCCGCGCAGCTGCCATAGGCCGGGAGACCGCCACGCAGCGCCGAGACCAACGGCTCACGCAGCTCGAACGCCCGAGAAAGCTTGTCGATCGTGGTCGACTCCCCACCCGGGATGACGATGCCGGCCAGCCCGTCCAGCTCGCTCGCTCGCCGCACGGATCGCGGTTCGGCGCCACAGGCCCGGAGGGCGGCGGCGTGTTCGCGGACGTCTCCTTGCAGGGCGAGGATCCCGATCGTCGGTCTGGCGGAGCGGACGGATGAGCTGGGGCGTGCGGTCACCAGCCGCGGTCGGCGAGCCGGTGCGGCTCCGGCACATCCTCGACATGACCGGCGCCCGCCTTCGGCGGGACATTGATCCCGACCATGGGCTCACCCAGCCCGCGCGACACCTTGGCGATCACGTCCGGGTCGTCGTAGAAGGTGGTCGCTTTGACGATCGCGGCCGCCCGTTGCGCCGGGTTGCCGGACTTGAAGATCCCGGAGCCGACGAACACGCCTTCCGCGCCGAGCTGCATCATCATCGCCGCGTCCGCCGGGGTGGCGATCCCGCCGGCGGTGAACAGCACCACCGGCAGCTTGCCGTGCTCGGCGATCTCCTTGACCAGCTCGTACGGTGCCTGGAGCTCCTTCGCCGCGACGTACAGCTCGTCGTCGGGCAACGACGTGAGCCGCCGGATCTGGTCGCGGATCTGCCGCATGTGGGTGGTGGCATTCGAGACGTCGCCGGTGCCGGCCTCGCCCTTGGAGCGGATCATCGCCGCCCCCTCGGTGATCCGCCGCAGCGCCTCGCCCAGGTTGGTGGCCCCGCAGACGAATGGCACGGTGAACGCCCACTTGTCGATGTGGTGGGCGTAGTCAGCCGGGGTCAGCACCTCCGACTCGTCGATGTAGTCGACGCCGAGCGACTGCAGCACCTGGGCCTCGACGAAGTGCCCGATCCGCGCCTTGGCCATCACCGGGATCGACACCGCGGCGATGATGCCGTCGATCAGGTCGGGGTCGCTCATCCGGGCCACTCCGCCCTGCGCGCGGATGTCGGCCGGCACCCGCTCCAGCGCCATCACCGCGACGGCTCCGGCGTCCTCGGCGATCTTGGCCTGATCCGGAGTGACCACGTCCATGATCACGCCGCCCTTGAGCATCTCCGCCATCCCGCGCTTCACCCGCGAGGTGCCTGTCACCTGATCCGTCATCCACGTGCCTCTCTGATTCTGCTGAGCAGACGCGAATCTACCTGTGATCTGATCGGTCCATGACGCCGTCGCACCAGTCGGGACCGAGCATCCAGGACCGGTTCTTCGCCGACGCGCCCTGCTTCGGCTGCGGACCGGGGAATGCGAAGGGTCTGCGGCTGAAGAGCTTTGCGGCCGAGGACAACGCCGTACGCGCCCTCTTCCAGCCGTGGCCCGAGCACGACAACGGACTCGGGTTCCTCAACGGCGGCATCATCGCCACCCTGCTGGACTGCCACAGCGCGGCCGCCGTGGTGCTGGCCGCCGAGCAGCGCGGTCTGGTGCCCGACGGCACTCTGCAGTACGTCACCGCCGGGATCGACGTGCGCTATCTGAGGCCCTCGCCCCTGCAGGAGCCCGCTGAGCTGGTCGCCCGACTGGTCGCCGCCGACGACGACGAGATCGTCGTCGACGCGGAGCTGTGGTGGCAGGACAAGGTCCGCGCCACCGGTCACTCGACCTGGAAGCGCTGGCGGCCACGCGAGCGTACGGGCTCGTCGGCGCGACACTGAGCCCACCGGCCCCCGGACGCCCGCCTGACTCCCCCACCGTCGCGCCGAAAGGTGCGCCGGTGCACTTTCACCCCGGGCGAAACAGCACTGGATCACCTTTCGATGCGTCCTCAGCTGCCCGGTTCGAACGCGGATCGCCACTCGGGTCCGAAGACCGGCGCTGGGCCGTCGTAGCCGCGCGAGACCAGTGCGGCATGGATCCGGCCGACGACTTCCCGCGGCCGGCGGAGGTGCTCCTTCGACACCCGGATCACCAGCACCCCGGCTGCCGCCAGTCGCTCGTAGCGCTGGAGGTCGTTGCCGAACAGCTTCGCATCGCTGCGGTGCTGGTCGCCTTCGTACTCCACGCCGATGTTCCACGCTCGCAGGTAGAGGTCGACCCGGCCGATGAAGAACCACTCGTCGCCCAGATCGATGTTGCACTCCGGCTCTGGGAGCCCGCACAGGACGATCACCAGTCGCAACCGGGTCTCCCGCGGCGACTCCGTACCCTTCCGGACCAGCTCGCCCGCTCGTCGTGCCCTCCGGCAGTGTCGACCACTCGCGTCGGCCAACGCCTGTCGGACCTCACCCAGACTGGCGAGCTTGGCGCGGAGCAGCCAGTCTCCGGCGACGACGAGGTCGGGCAATCCGAGCTCGGTCCTGGCCGCCACCAGAGCCGGGACCGGCGCGACGGCGGAGTCCCTGACCTCTGGCAGCTGCCGGGCTCGGCGCACCCGTACCCCCGCCCGTCTGGACTGGTAGACCGCCGTAGTCACGAACCGGTGCGGCCGGCTCGAACCCACGTCGATCCCCCAGTACTGCAGCGCGGTGACGCCGTCAACCGCGGTCTCCAGCGGCAACAGCGTGAGGTGGGCACTCAGCTGCTTGGCAAGTGTCGGCTCGAGGTCGGCGGCCAGGTAGATGCCGCGGACCATCAGCCGGACGCCCGGCCCGCGCAACACTCCTGGCGTGACACCGCGCCGCTCGGCGTCGGCACGGAGGAAGAGTCCAGCCGCGAGCTCGGCCGGCAGCGATGTCTGGGGTCTAGACACACCGGACACCCTGGACTCCGGGCGGTTAGAGCACCAGAGCGAGAGCCGAGTGGACAACACCGGGCGACAACGGGCAACACCGCTCGGGTCGAGAGGTGAGCTGGTGCACTTCCGGGGCAGTCGAAAGTGCACCGGCGCACCCTTCGACGGCGGATGTCTCAGCCGACGAGTCCTACCTCACGGGCGGCGGACGCGCTGCTCGATCGGGTCCGGGACAGGCACGGCGTCCAGCAGCGCCTGGGTGTATGGGTGCTTCGGGCGGCTCAGGACACGAGCGGTCGGACCCGATTCGACGGCTCGCCCGTCGGCGAGTACAAGCACCCGATCGCTCACGCTGTCCACGACGGCGAGGTCGTGGCTGATGAACACGCAGGCGAAACCCAGCTCTTCCCGCAGGCGGGCGAACTCCGCCAGCACCGCCGCCTGTATCGAGACGTCCAGTGCGCTGGTCGGCTCGTCGGCGATCAGCAGGTCCGGCCCCAGCGCCAGGGCCCGGGCCAGTGCGACCCGCTGCCGCTGGCCGCCGGACAGCTCGTGCGGCCGCCGATCAGCGTACCGACTGGGCAGCGAGACGCTGTCCAGCAGCTCGGCGACCCGTCGTCGCAGCGCCCGCCCCGAGGCCATCCGGTGTACCTGCAGCGGCTCGGCCACGCTGTCGCCCACACTCAGCAGCGGGTCGAGGGTGCCGGCCGGGTCTTGCGGCACGACACCGATCCGCCGCCGCAGCCGGCGCAGCTCTGAGCGGCTCGCGGTCCCCAGGTCCTCCCCGGCCACCTCGATCCGACCGTCGCTGGCCGGCAGGAGCCCGAGGGCTGCCCGCCCGAGCGTCGACTTCCCCGAGCCCGACTCACCGACGACACAGAGCACCTGGCCGGCCGCGACCTCGATAGTGAGCTCGTGCAGGGCTCGGTACGCCGGACGACCGAACCGACCCGGATAGTCCACGCTCGCCTCCCGGAAGGCCAGCACCGGTGGCGCTTCGGCGCGTGGCCGTGCCGAGTCCGGCTCGGACTCGACCAGCCGCAGGCGAGGCACCGCGGCCAGCAGGTCTCGGGTGTAGTCGGTGAACGGCGCGCTGAACAGCGACACCACCTCGCCGCGCTCCACCATCCGGCCGGCCCGCATCACCAGCACCCGGTCCGCGAGATCAGCCACCACCCCCATGTTGTGGGTGATCAACAGCACCGCCATCCCGAGCTGCTCACGCAACTTCCCCAGCAGCTCGAGGATCTCGGCCTGCACGCTGACGTCCAGCGCGGTGGTCGGCTCATCGGCGATCAGCAGCACCGGGTCGTTCGCCAGAGCGAGCGCGATCACCACCCGCTGTTTCTGCCCTCCGGACAGCTGGTGCGGATAGGCGTCGACCCGCCGTACAGGCTCGGGGATGCCGACCAGGGTCAGAAGCTCGATCGCCCGCTCCCGGGCGGGGCGCCGTCCGATCCGGCGGTGGGCGCGCAGCGCCTCGCACAGCTGCCAGCCCACGGTCTTGACCGGGTTGAGCGCGGTCTGCGGCTCCTGGAACACCATCGCTGCCAGCCTTCCCCGGACGCCGGCCCACGGGTCGCCCCGATGGTCGGAGGCGAGCAGGTTGGGCTGGTCCTGCGCCGGCCGACCGACCGGGTCCTCAGTCAGCTGCACCGACCCGGTCGTTTCCGCCGACGGTGGCAGCAACCCCAGCACCGCCTGCGCGGTGACGGTCTTGCCCGAGCCGGACTCTCCCACCAGAGCGAGGATCTCCCCTCGGTCCAGCGAGAACGACACGGACTCCACGGCCACGGTCGAAGCGAACCGGACGCCGAGCTCGCTGACCCGCAGCACGGCGTCGGGTCGGACCGGGCGCGGACCCGGCAGCTCGATCTCGTACGCCAGCGCGCCCGCCTCAGTCATAGATCCTCACTCCTTCGGCCCAGACCCGGGCCCGTTCGGTTGGGGCGTCGGGCGACAGCGGCCCTGGGGCGTACCGGATCGCGTGCAGCACCCCGCTGAACGGGGAGCTACCCGCCCGCTGGTGCAGGTCCCAGTCGACCGGACCGCCGCGGTCGGCGCCGACGCTGATCCCGGTGAACGGCGCCATCCCCAGCAGCTGCGGCAGATCACTCAGCGTGGTGGCGGCCCGACCGTCGGTGAGCAGAACGTCGAGTCGGAAGGCCGGCCGAGCCTGCAGCTGCACCAGCAGCTCGGTCTCGCCCAGCGCCAGCCCGATCGGCGGCGTACGGTGCATGACCCCGTACGCGTTCACGCCGAACCAGGCGAGCGGCTCCCCCCTCTCGTCGGTGTCGACGACGAGCAGATAGCCGCCGCCCTGGTCACCGTGCGCCACCAGGACGCCGGCGTCGCCGGCCGCCAGCCGGAAGGACGCCGTGATCGCCACGTCCCGGTGCTGCACCAGCTGGGCAGAGCGCCAGCGCTCGACGGTGCCGGCGAACGGCAGCAGCGTGATCGGCTCGGCGAGGCGAACGTCGTCGGGTCGCCGCAGCGCCGACGCCGGACCGCGATCATCGAGCGGGAAGACCCGGTTCGCCCAGGCCGCCCGCTCCCATCCCGCGGCCAGCTCGGCGACCAGCTCCGGATGATCAGCGGCCAGGTTGCGGGTCTCGGTCGGATCTGCGGCCAGGTCGAAGAGCTGCCACTCCGAGTCGTCGAAGGCCGTGCCCGGTCGATGCAGGGTGACGATCTTCCAGTTCCGATGCTGATAGGCGCGCTGCCCGGCGGTCTCGGTGTACTGATCCCCGTGAGCACTCGCCGCGTCCGGGTCACGCAGGATGGCCGCGGCGCTCACGCCGTCGAGCTGCGGCGCCGCGAGACCCTGCCGCTGTCGCAGCGGTTCGATGCCGATCAGCCCGAGCAACGTCGGCGTCAGGTCGGTGACGTGCACGTACTGGCGTCGCAGCCCGTCATCGCCGCTGCTGAGCAGTCCACCGGACGGCCAGTGCACGATCAGCGGAGCTCGAATGCCACCGGCGAATGTCTGCCCTTTGTAGAGCCGGAACGGCGTGTTGGATGCCTGCCCCCAGCCTCGCGGGTAGTGCACCGTGGTCTGCGGACCACCGATCAGGTCATCGGATCGGTCGACATCGCGATCCCAGTCCGCCGGCAGCCCCGGCACGTGGGCGAACTGGCTGTAGTAGCTGCGGGTCCCCTGGATGCCGCCCTCCGCGGTGGCCCCGTTGTCGGAGGTGAAGACGATGATCGTGTTGTCCAGCTCACCGAGCCGCTCCAGGTGCTCCACCAGCCGGCCGGTGCTGGCGTCGACCGCCTGGACCGCGGCGGCGTAGACCTCCATGTAGCGGGCGAAACGGCGCTGTTGATCATCGGTGAGCGAGTCCCAGCCCGGCACGTCCTGGCCGGGCTCGTGGTTGCTCGGCGGCAGCGCGGTGTCCTCACCGAACAGACCGAGTGAGATCTGCCGCCGGAACCGCTCGGAGCGGATGTGGTCCCAACCATCGTCGTAGACGCCCGCGTAGTCGGCGATGTCGGACTGCTTCGCCTGCACCGGTCCGTGCACCGCGGCGTGGGCGAGGTAGAGGAAGAACGGTTTCTCTGCGTCCGCGGCCCGCAGCGTGGTGATCATCTCGATCGCCCGGTCGGTCAGGTCGTCGGTCAGGTAGTAGCCCTCGGGGTAGTCCTGCACCGGGTACGGCGAGTTGTCCCAGACCAGCCGGTGTGGAGCATGCAGTGAGGTGAAGCCCTCCAGACTGCCGAAGTAGCGGTCGAAGCCGCGCTGGCACGGCCAGGACGCCTTGCTCGCGCCATCGTGTTGCAGCCGGTCCCCGGCCAGGTGCCACTTGCCGAGCGCGAAGGTGGCGTAGCCGGTCGCCCGCAGTGTCTCGGCCAGCGTGGGGGCGTTGTCGGGCAGGGAGAACGCGTACGCGGGGTAGCCCGGATCGGAGTTCGCGGGGAACGCGAATCCCGCCTTGTGTGGGTTGAGGCCGGTCAGCAACGCCGCCCGGCTCGGCGAGCACAACGGCGTGGTGTGGTAGTCGGTGAAGCTCACGCCGTCCCGGGCCAGCTGGTCCAGGTGCGGGGTGGCGATCTCGCTGCCGTACGGGCCGATGTCGGCGAACCCCAGGTCGTCGACCAAGATCACCACGACGTTCGGGCTGCCGGCCGGGGCGGTGGGCTCGCTCGGCCAGGCCGGTACGGACTCCGAGATCGTCCGGCCGATCCGCCCGGCGAACCCGGCGTACGCGTCGTCGGGGCTGCTGGAGCTCATCGGGTCACCCTTCGTGCCGCACCCAGTCCCTGGGCGATCAGCTGCAGACTCAGGACCAAGATCACCACGACGACCAGCGGACCCAGCACGAAGGCGAGGTTGCTGTCGACGTAGTCGATACCGTCGGCGATCAACGACCCCAGCGACGGCTGTGGCGGGCGGACCCCGATGCCGAGGAAGCTCATCGCCGACTCGACGAAAACTGCCAGCGACAGGGACAGCGCGAGCTGGACACCGACCGGCTCGGCGGCGTTGGGCAGGATGTGGCGGCGCAGCACCCAGGTCCGTCGGGCGCCGATGGCCTCAGCGGTCTCCACGTACGGCAGCGCACGCACCTTGAGGATCGAGCTGCGCAACAGCCGGGCGAAGATCGGCGTCTCCAGCACGGCGATGACGATGATCACCGTCGTCGCGCCGGGACCGATCACCGCGGTCAGCCCGATGGCGAAGATCAGCGTAGGGAACGCCAGCACGACGTCAAAGGCCCGCTGCAGGGCGATGTCCACCGCCCCGATCACGGTGCCGAGCAGCGCCGCCAGGGTGCCGAGCAGGGCCCCGATCGGGACAGCGACGAAGACGATCACCAGGTCGGTGCGGATGCCGTACAGGGTGCGGGAGAACACGTCTCGGTTGACGTGGTCGGTGCCCAGCAGGTGCGCCGCGCTCGGTCGCAGCAGGTTGGCGCCCGGAATCTGCTCGTTCGGCGGGTACGGCGCGAGCAGCGGCGCCAGCAGACCGGCGAGCACGAGCAGCGCCAGCAGCACCAGACCGATCAGGCCTCGGCCGCGGAGCAGGCTGCGACGACCGCGACGGCCACGCTGCTCCGGCTCGGGCACGAGCGGGGCCGTCGCGGATAGCGGCAGTCCTTCCGCGACCGCCGCATCACGCACCACGACCGTCATGTGAGTCCTCCGATCCGGACCCGCGGGTCGAGATAGGCGTGCACCAGGTCGGTGCCGAGCTGGATGATCACAAACACCGCGACCGAGAGCAGCAGCAGGATCTGCACCACCGGGTAGTCCCGCCGGTCGATGGCCTGCGCGGCGAGCTGTCCCAGGCCGGGCCAGCTGAAGACGGCCTCCACCAGCACCGCTCCGCCGAGCAGAGCCCCGGCCTGGAGCCCGAGGGCGGTCAGGTAGGTCGGCAGCGCCGCTGGTAGCGCATGCGCCACCAGCAGCCGGCGCCGGCTCACCCCGGCCGCCCGCGCCGTCGTCACGTACGGTGCCGCGAGCTCGGTCCGCAGACTCTCGGCCAGGAACCTGGTGAGACCCGCCGAAGCCGGCAGGGCCAGGCAGACAGCGGGCAGGATGAGATACTGCGCGGCGATGTCGGGCTCGGCCAGGAAGCCGTGTGGTGGCACCCCTCCGGTGGGCAGGATAGGCACCAGCAAGCCGAAGACCAGGACCAAGATCACACCGGTGACGAACGTCGGCAGCGCCAGCGCGACGGTGTTGAAGCCGGTGAGGGCGGCATCCAGGGCTCGGGACGGCACGCCCACCCAGAGCAGCGCGGCGAGCAGGCTCGAGGTGACCGCCAGCAGCAACGCCGCGCCGGTCAGCACCAGGGTGTTGGTCAGCCCGGCGGTCACCAGATCGGCGATCTGGCCGCCGATCATGTACGAGCGACCCAGGTCGAAGGTCAGCACGTGCCCGAGCCAGCTGACGTACTGGGTGATCACCGGCTGGTCCAGGCCCAGATCGTGGTTGATCGCCGCCACGGTCTCCGGAGTGGCGTCCGGTCCGGCGAGGATGCTCGCTGGATCACCGGGCACCACCCGCAGGATGGCGAAGATCAATGCCGACGCGGCGAACAGCACCGCGAAGGCCGGCGGCAGGCGGCGCAGGAAGTAGCGGACCATGATCAGGTGGTGGTCAGCCAGGCGTCCGTCAGCAGCAGCTCGGAGCGCTTGGTGTAGCCGGCACCCTGCAGCTGTGCGCTGGTCGCCCACTGCTCCCAGTAGATGGCGATCTCGGCCAGGAAGCTCGCCTCGAGCAGTTCGTCGGACACCTTCTTGTACTCCGCGATCGCCTCGTCGGAGGATCCGTCGGCGACCTCCCAGGCACCGTCCGCAGCCGCAGTGTAGGCAGCGGAGGAGTAGTGCGAGGCGTTCTTGTGGGCGTTGAAGGGATAGGCGCTCACCGTGAGGGTCGACGGCGTGTACTGCGCCCAGGAGTGGGTGGCGATCCACAGGCCCTTGAACTGGGCGCCGATCAGAAGCTTGACGAACTGGGCTCCGTCCACGGGATCCAGCTCGATCGGGATGCCGACCTCACCGAGGTTCGACTGCACGATGGCCGCCAGCGCCTCCTGGATCGGGGTGGGGTTGTAGGTCAGCGGCAAGGTCGGGATGGTGCCGACCTCGGCGATCAGCTTCTTCGCCTTGTCGAGGTCGCGGGCGTAGGTGTTGTTGGCCGCCTCGTCGAACGCCGAGGAGTACTTCGGCCAGGGCAGGCTGGCGGTGTAGCCCGCTCCGCGGAGCACCTCCGCGACCACCCGGTCCTTGTCCAGCGCGTACGCGATCGCTTGGCGCACCCGGACGTCGTCCAACGGCTCCGCGGTGACGTTGGAGCCGACGTAGAGCTGCTTCTCAGCGCCCTCGAGACGGAGCTTGGCGAAGTCGTCCGACTTGTCCAGGTTCTCCACGTCGAGGTTGCTCAGTCCGTTGGCGAATTGGATCTGGCCGGATTTCAGTGCCGCCAGCAGTGCCTTGGCGTCGGTGATCACCTTGATCTCGACGGCGTCGACGTAGGGCCGCTCCGGCACCCAGTACTTCTCGTTGCGGGCGAAGCTGATCGAGGAGTTCGGTGTCCAGCCCTGGACGGTGAACGGTCCGGTGCCGACGAACTCGGCGCCGGTCCGCAGCTTGTCGATGGACTCGGAGTCCAGGATCGGCACCGTGTCGAGCAGATCGAAGACGTTGCCCAGTGGGTGCTCGAAGCCCAGGATGATCTTGTGCTCTTCGGAGGTGTCGAACGAGGTGACCGCGGCCGCCGTGCTGCGCAGCTGAGCGGTCCACAACGGGTCGGCGTAGGTCTTGATCGAGAACTCGACGTCCTTGCTGGTGAACGGACGACCGGAGTGGAACGTCACGTCATCTCGCAGCTCGAGGGTCAGAGACTTCCCGTTCTCGGCCAGCTGCCAGGCCGTGGCGAGACTCGGCGTCGGCTCGACCTTGTCGTTCGGGTACCTGATCAAGAAGTCGTACGCGAGCCCGATGATCGTGGTGATACCGGTGTTGGAGTTGGTCAAGAAGTTGCCGGGGATGACGTCGGCCGCGATGCCGGCCTGGATGGTGCCGCCACGCCGAGGCGTGCTGGTGTCGGCACCGGCCTGTGCCTGGCTGACGGCGGACTCGCAGCCGGCGGCGCCGAACAGGCTGGCGCCGATGCCGAGGGCGGTGAGGCCCTGCAGCAGGGTGCGGCGACTGACGGATCCAGACGGCAGCGGGCGGGTGGTGGGGGTCGACATGGGATCGGCCTTTCAGACGTTCAGAGGGATTTCAGGCAGGCAGAAGTCCGACCTGTCAGACTCCGTGGTCGTCATAGCGACCACGGAGGCTGACAAGTCGGCAGTGGGAGGGCTCCTCAGCTGAGCGAGGAGAACCGCGAGGCGTCGCCCTTGCGCGGGGTGGAGC
>DASQLI010000172.1:0-27327 GCA_035630075.1 Microlunatus sp. | reverse complement strand
AGGATTGCGGCGACAACAGATCACCCATTGGCGCCGCTACGGCAATGTGTCCCGAGCAAGGGCGTTAGGTCAGGTGTTCAGCGCTTTGATCTGCGGCTTCTCGTCCACGGATTCGAGGACGGTTTGGTCACGAACGAAAGTTCTACTGGCGATGACAGACCTCTGGTGATTTCTAGTTCATCGACCCCGAGCCGGGGCGCGCGAAGGGCAGGAATACGGCCTGTCATAGAAGCTGTACCGGCTTCTCAGTCAGTTCAGCTGGAGCGGTTTGAGAGTGTTCAGGGCAGTCAGCGCATCAACGGCTCGACCTAGGACTTCATTCCGGGTTTGACGGGTCCTGACGACGAATCCGTACCGACAGACAGGTCACGCAGCCCTCGAGCTTCTCGAACTCGGTGATCGGTACCGTGACCACCTGGAAGCCGCGAGCGGCGTACAGCTCGGCGCTGCGGGGAGCGTCGGCCGACATCACGATCCCGCCGTTGCCGAGGTCCACCACCGCGGTGCCGTGCTCCTCGGGGGCGGGCAGGAACTCCGGGAAGGCTGTCGCGTCGTCGACCAGCGGCGGGTACCCGATCACCGTGCCGTCCGGCAGGGCGGTGACTCCTGACTTCAGGTGCAGCACCTTGGTCACCGGGACGGCGACCACCGACCAGCCACGCGGTCCCAGCAGCTCGGTGAGCTGGGCGATGCCCGCAGCATCGGTCCGGGTCGTGGCCCCGACGTAGACCGTCCGACCGATCTTGAGCACGTCGCCGCCATCGAGGTGGCCGGGCTCGACGATCCGCGTGACTTCGAGCCCCAGCCCGTCGGGCAGGCCGGCGAGAGCGGCTTCGGTGGTGGGGACCTCGCCGCGTCGGGTGGCCGCGCCCGGGGAGGTGAGCACCGCCAGGTCGTCGAAGATCACCACCGTGTCCTCGACGAACACGCCATCGGGGTGCTCGTCGGCCGGAGCGATCTCGTGCACGGTCCAGCCGTGCGCGGCGAACACCTCGACGTAGCCGTGCCACTGCTGCAGCGCCAGGACGGGGTCGGGGAGGCTGCGCTCCAGGTGGGTCAGCTCGCCCGCAGCCAGTCCGGGGGAGGGGCGACGGACCAGCAGGTGACCGGCCATCAGCTCTGCGGGCCCTCGTCGACTGCCTCACCGTGCTCTCGATAGGGAAAGCCGCTGATTCCCCGCCAGACCAGGTTGCTGACCAGCTGCTTGGCCTCGTCCAGCGCGATCCGCTGGGTCCCACCCGACACCCAGTACCGGGCACTGACCTGGGCGATGCCGACCATCGAGATGGCCAGCAGCTTCGACTGCTCCTCACCGAGCCCGGTGTCGTCGGCGATCACCACTGCGATGGCGTCGGCGATGTCGTTGTTCACTCTCCAGAGCCGTTGCTGCACCTGGCCGTCCCCGGTCAGGTCGGACTCGAAGACGAACCGGAACTCGCCACTGGCCGAGGACACGAACTCGTAGAAAGCGCCCATCGTGGCGACCACCCGGTCCGCGTTGTGCTCGGTCGAGGCCAGCGCTTCCTCCACCACATCCACCAGCCGCTCGCAGCTGGCGTCCAGCAGAGCGAGGTACAGGTCGAGCTTGGAAGGGAAGTGCTGGTAGAGAACGGGCTTGGAGACGCCGGCGGCCTCGGCGATGTCGTCCATGGCGGCCGCGTGGTAGCCCTTGGTGGTGAAGACGTCGTTGGCCGCGTCGAGCAGCTGCGCACGCCGCTGGTCGCGCGGCATCCGGGTGGGACTCTTCTTGACGACGTCGGCCTCGATGCTCACTGGCGCATGCTAACGGGCATCGCCGCGGCTAGGCCGCATCGTTGCTACTCGGCGGTAACGGCGGTCGCTCCGGATGGAGCAGGTCGGCGGCCAGATCGCCGAGCTCGACCACCCGGATCAGCACGTCCTCGGGGGAGAACCTCAGGTCGTCGGGACGACTGACCGCAGCCACCTCCTCCCAGGTGAGCGGCGTCGCGACGCTCGGTCGGTCGCGGCCACGCATCGAGTACGGCGCGATCGTGTTCCGCGCGGTCAGGTTCTGGTTGTAGTCGACGTAGATCCGGCCCGCCCGCTGCGCCACCGACATGGAGGCGACGAAGAAGTCCGGCTGACGGCGGTGCAGCTGCTGGTTGAGCTGCTTGACGTACGCCCACGCCTGTCGGCCCGGGATCGGCGAGATCGCCGCGTACACCTGGATTCCCTTGCTGCCCGACGTCTGCGGCACCGGCACCAACCCGTCGGCGGCCAGCCGCTCGGCAGCGATGAGCGCCGCTCGAGCGACCTCGATCATGGTCATCCCGGCGCCGGGATCGAGATCGACCACGAGCCGATCGACCAGCGGATCGCCGCGCTCCAGAGCGCCCTCCTCCGTGATGGTGCCCGGCAGTCGGCCGACCTGCCACTGCGGGACGTGCAGCTCCAGAGCCGCCAGGTTCGCCAGCCACACGATCGTGGCCGGCTCGTCGGCGATCACGTACTGGACCGGGCCGTCGCTGGTCAGGATCCGCTCCGTGCGGACCCACCCGGGCGTACCGGCCGGGGCGTTCTTCTCGTAGAAGCTGGGCCCGGCCACGCCGTCGGGAAACCTCACCCTGGTCAGCGCCCGGTCGCTGATGTAGGGCAGCAGCACCTCGGCGATCTGGGAGTAGTAGCTGATCACCTCCGCCTTGGTGTAACCGGTCGCCGGGTACATGACCTTGTCGAGGTTCACGATCGAGAGCTCGCGCCCGCCGACCTGGGTGCGGATGCTCTGCGACGCTGGGGCCATGGCGCCATTCAACCGCGCGACTGGTGGCGCCTGCGGAGTCCTGCCGGCGGGACTCCCCGTGGTGATCCTGTCGGTCTGTCCCGGCCAATGCCTGCCTCGGCGTGTCACCGGCGTGTCGCACTCGGTCAGAGCGCAGATCTGCAGCTCATCAGCGGCTGGGCCGTACCAGCGGGAACAGGATCGTGTCGCGGATGCTGAGTCCGGTCAGGTTCATCACCAGTCGATCGACGCCCATCCCCATGCCCCCGGTGGGTGGCATCCCGTACTCCAGAGCAGTCAGGAAGTCCTCGTCCACCTGCATGGCCTCCGGGTCGCCGGCGGCGGCCAGCAGCGACTGGGCCACGAGCCGCTCCCGCTGGTCGGTCGGATCGACCAGCTCGGAGTAGGCCGTGCCCTGCTCGGCGGCGAAGATCACCAGGTCCCACTTCTCAGCCAGCCGTGGGTCGACCCGGTGGGTCCGGGTCAGGGGAGCGTTCTCCTTGGGGAAGTCGGTGTAGAACACGGGCGTGGTCGTGGTCGACTCACAGAGCTCGCCGTAGATCTCCTCCAGCACGAAGCCCCACCGGCTGTCCGCGTCGAGATCCAGCCCGATGGCGCGCGCGTGACCGAGCAGCACTTCCGTCGACGTGTCGGCAGTGATCTCCTCGCCCAACTTCTCCGAGACCGCCCGGCAGATGGTCTTGACCGGCCAGTCACCCGAGAGGTCGTACTCGGTGATCTTGCCGTCGGCGTCGGCCCGACGGGCCACCGGTTCGCCGTACACGGCGACGGCCGCCTCTTGGATGAGCTCTTGGGTCAGCACCCGCATGGTGTCGTAGTCACCGTAGGTCTGGTAGACCTCCATCGAGGTGAACTCCGGGTTGTGCTTGAAGTCTGCGCCCTCGTTGCGGAACTGGCGGCCGAGCTCGAACACCTTCTCCATGCCGCCGACCAGCAGCCGCTTCAGGTGCAGCTCGGTGGCAATCCGCAGGTAGAGGTCGAGGTCGTACGCGTTGATGTGGGTATCGAACGGGCGGGCGTTGGCGCCGCCGTGGATCAGCTGCAGGATGGGCGTCTCCACCTCGGTGAAGCCGCGCCGGGACAGGGAGTCGCGGATGCTGCGCACCACCGTCGCCCGCGCATACGCGATCTCGCGGGCCTCCGGCCGGATGATCAGATCGAGGTAGCGTTGGCGGACCCGGGCCTCCGGGTCCGTCAGGCCCTTGTGCTTGTCCGGCAGCGGTCGCAGCGACTTGCTTGTCAGCTGCAACGACGACGCCTGGACCGACAGCTCCCCTCTGCGGGTGGTCATCACCTCGCCGGTGATCCCGACGTGATCACCGAGGTCGATGTCGTGCTGCCACAGGTCGAACAGCTCATTGCCGACCGCGCGGCGCGACACCAGCACCTGCAGGTCACCGGAGCCGTCCCGCAGGGTGGCGAAACCGACTCCGCCGAGCTTGCGCTTCAGCAGCACCCGGCCGACGACCGACACCTGTCGGCCGGTGTGGGTGTCCGGCGGCAGCTCGCCGGAGTCGGCCCGTACCTGCGCCAGGGTGTGCGTCCGCGGGTAGCCGACGGGGTAGGGATCGATGCCCTTGGCCTTGAGTCGGTCCATCTTGGCCCGGCGCACGCGCATCTGGTCGGGCAGCCGCTCTGACGACAAGGCCTCGGCCAACAGGTCCCGCTCCGCGGGCATCAGCGCCAGGACCTCCGCGGCGTGCACCGCGGTTCCCGTGGCCAGCTCCGACGCCGCGTCGTTCCGGCGGTGCACGAGCGAGCTGAGGCTGGGCCGGGTGAGGAAGCCCTCCGCACTGCCGGTGGCGGTGCCGACTCGCGGCAGGTCAGAGGTGTACTCGAAGCAGATGAACCGTGGCTGCCAGCTGGGCAGGTACTTCGCGTTCGAGCGGTAAAGCGACTCGAGCTGCCAGTTCTTGCTGGCCAGCCCCAGCGCCTGCCGCCACAGCTTGGCGATCGGTCCCGCGCCCAGCTCGTCGCCGCGGGCGAACGCCTCGCGGAACATGGCGAAGTTCATCGAGACCTGCGCGATGCCGAACTGGGCCGACCGCTCAGCCAAGGACGCGACCATCAGCTCGACCAGCCCGTTGTCCGCGCTCGGGTCGCGACGCATCAGATCCAGCGACAAGCCGTTGCGCCCCCAGGGCACGAAGCTGAGAAAGCCCCGCAGCTCGCCGGCCGTGTCGTGGACCTGCACCATCACGCAGTCGCCGTCCAGCGGGTCCGCCAACCGGCCCAGCGCCATCGAGAAGCCACGCTCGTCCCCGCCGTCGCCGCGCCACGAAGCCGCGTCGGCGCTCAGGGTGTCGAAGTCCGCCCGAGACAGCTCACTGTGCCGCAGTACCCGTGTGTTGTAGCCACGGCGCTGCAGCCGGGACACCGACTGGCGAACCGGCTTCATGCCTGGACCGCTCAACGAGAACGAGCGCAGGTCCACGATCGCCTCGTCCCCGATCTCCCAGGCGGTCATACCCGACTCCGCGTACAGCGCCGCCCCCTCCTCGCCGGCCCCCATCACCGCCACCGACAGCCCGACCGAGCGCGCGTGCACCCGCCACGCGGCGACGGCCTCGGCCCAGCGCTCCGGATCGCCGACCGGGTTCCCGCTGGCCAGGCTGACCGAGCCGATCGCGCGGTACGACACACCGGCCCGCGCCGTGCTCGGGTCGCCGGTGTCCCAGATGACCGACTTGTCCCGCCGGGTGGCGAAGTAGCCGAGCGAGTCGTGATCACCGAAGTCGCGCAGCAGGGTGCGCACCCGCGCCTCGTCGGCTGCATCGAGGAAGCGCAGATTCCGTGGCGGACGGAACAGCAGGTACGCCGCGGTCAAGATCACGACGGCGCCCAGCAGCCCGACGACGAAGCGCACCCACAGGGGAGAGCTCACGTGGTCGGCCAACGGCGCCCGGCCGACGTCGCCCAGCATGGAGCCGAACACATGCATCCCCGCGTCGACGGAGTTGTCGGTGCTGCCGAACTGCAACGTCAGGATGGTGCCGAGCACGAGGATGGCGATGCCACCGAGGACGAACACCGCGAGAGCGGCCGGCAGGTTGCCCGGCACCCGCCGGGCCGCGAACTGCTTCCTGGCCCGGAAGGCGAGCACCGTCACGAAGCCCATCAGCACCAGGCCGACGGCCTGGACCACGAACTCGAAGGCGCTGATGTCCGGCTCGCCGCTGATCAGTGACAGCAGCCGGCCCAGCTGGGGGAGGATCAGCCACCAGATCACCATCAGCCACCAGGCCGCCCGCAGCCGTCGCCGGAGCGCAGCCGCCATCACCAGCAGCAGAGCGGCGTAGACCAGCCCGGGCACGATGGGAATGGTGAGCATCGAGATCAGGTCGTAACCCCGGGCGAAGTAGGCCCGCCAGGGCGGCACGAAGGTGATGACGACCACCAGCACCGTGGCGATCAGGAAGCCGGAGGCGAACAGATCGGGCCAGCGATCGTCCCGCAGTGACGACACCCGAGCCCGTCGTGAGCGGTCGACGGGGACGGCGGTGGTCATGCGGGAGATACCTCCGGGTGAGCGCGATCGCGGTGCCTGGAGCGTAACCGGGACGCAGCGGTCAACCGCCGCAGGCGGGTCCGGATGGCGGAATAGTGATGGACGGGTGCGTGTTCGTGTTGAGGATCGCATTCGGAGGCGTCCGTCGATGACGACGCCCGACGATTTGAACCTGGAGGAAGTTGTGGCACTACCGCCGCTGGTCGAACCCGCCGAGGAGCTCACCCCTGACGAGGTTCGCCGCTACAGCCGGCACCTGATCATCCCGGACGTGGGCATGGTCGGGCAGAAGCGGCTCAAGAACGCGAAGGTGCTGGTGATCGGGGCCGGCGGGCTGGGCAGCCCGGCGCTGCTCTACCTGGCCGCGGCCGGGGTGGGGACGCTCGGCATCGTCGAGTTCGACACCGTCGACGAGTCCAACCTGCAGCGCCAGATCATCCACGGCCAGTCCGACATCGGCAAGTCCAAGGCCGTGTCGGCCGAGGAGTCGATCGCCGAGGTCAACCCGCTGGTGAACGTGATCGTGCACGATGTCCGGCTGGACAACGACAACGTGATGGAGATCTTCGCCCAGTACGACCTGATCTTGGACGGGACGGACAACTTCGCCACCCGCTATCTGGTCAACGACGCCGCGGTGCTGTCGCACAAGCCGTACGTATGGGGTTCGATCTTCCGCTTCGAGGGTCAGGTCAGCGTGTTCTGGGCCGACCACGGTCCGCAGTACCGCGATCTCTACCCCGAGCCTCCGCCACCCGGGATGGTGCCCTCCTGCGCGGAGGGCGGTGTCCTCGGGGTGCTGTGCGCCTCGATCGGCTCGATCATGGTCACCGAGGCGATCAAGCTGATCACCGGCATCGGCGATCCGCTGATCGGCCGACTGATGGTCTACGACGCTCTCGACATGAGCTACAAGACGCTCAACCTGCGCAAGGACCCGGCCGGTGAGGAGATCACCGAGCTGATCGACTACGACAGCTTCTGCGGAGCGATCACCGACGAGGCGGCGTCCGCCGTCGCCGGGCACACCATCGGCGTGCAGCAGCTCGAGCAGTGGCTGAAGGAGCGGGAGGCCGGCGAGCGCGACTTCGTGCTGATCGACGTCCGGGAGCAGGTCGAACGGGAGATCAACGAGATCCCCGGCTCGGTGCTGATCTCCAAGGGCGACTTCCAGACCGGCGCGGCGCTGAGCGAGCTGCCGCAGGACAAGCAGGTGGTGCTCTACTGCAAGGCGGGCACCCGGTCCGCCGAGTGCCTGGCGATCGTGCACGGAGCGGGTCTGGCCGACGCCGTGCACGTGGGCGGCGGCGTCAGCGCCTGGGTCAACCAGGTCGATCCCTCGCAGCCCGCATACTGACCAGGACGCACCCTGAGCCTGTCGAAGGGTGCTTCGACAGGCTCAGCACGCGTCCGTGCTTCGACGGGCTCAGCAGGCGTCCGTGCTTCGACGGGCTCAGCACCCGAGCCTCCAGCGCTGACCCAACACGGCACGAAGCCCCCGTACGAATCGCGTACGGGGGCTTCGTGGTGACTGGCGAAGATCAGATGGCGTGCACCTGGTCGGCCTGCGGGCCCTTCGGGCCCTGTGTGGTCTGGAACTCCACTCGCTGGCCCTCATCGAGGGTCCGGAAACCCGTCGACTCGATTGCGCTGTAGTGGACGAACACATCCGGACCGCCGCCGTCCACGGCGATGAATCCGTAGCCCTTTTCGGCATTGAACCACTTGACGGTTCCCTGCGCCATGAAAACACTCCTAGCATCAAGCGCTGAAGCCGCACCTCACGACTTCGGATGCTGCTCGGACGCCAGGACCGGCCGAACGCCCACGCAAGAATCTGGGGGCGTAGCACGTACCACGACACAGACTTGCAACAGCAGATGTAGCCAATCACAGATCGCTGGGGGTACGGAACCCGTCCGGTTAGTACGTTGTAAACAACAATCGTGGGAGCGCTCTCGCTCAGAAGTGTCGTCTGATCCGACCTAGCCTGGCGCTGTGAGCACCCCGTCGGAGTCGGTCTGGGACTATCCGCGGCCACCGGCGCTGCGGCCGTGTCGGTCGGAGATCGAGGTCTGGTTGGGTGGCGAGCCGGTCTGCCGGACTGGAAGCAGCTGGCAGGTGCTGGAGACCAGCCACCCGCCCACCTACTACCTGCCCAGGTCGGCGTTCGTGTCCGGAGCCCTCCGAGAAGCGCCCGGGTCGTCGTTCTGCGAATGGAAGGGCGCCGCCCGCTATCTCGATGTCATCGGCGGCGAGCAGGTGGCGGAGCGGGCCGCGTGGTTCTATCCGGACCCGACGCTTGCGTTCGCGGAGCTGCTCGACCACGTCGCGCTCTACGCCGGCCCCATGGACCGAGTGCTGGTCGACGGTGAGGTCGTGGTCCCGCAGCCCGGCGGCTTCTACGGCGGTTGGATCACCAGTGGGGTGACCGGACCGTTCAAGGGTGTGCCCGGCAGCCAGGGCTGGTGAGGGATGGCCGGGGTCTTCGACGAGGCCTACGTGGAGGCGGTGCTGGCGGCGGTGGAGCGGATCCCGCCCGGTCAGGTCGCCAGCTACGGCGACCTGGCGGAGTACGTGGGGATCGGCGGCCCTCGGCTGGTCGGCCGCGTGATGTCGACCCAGGGTGCCGCTGTGCCGTGGTGGCGAGTGGTCCGCGCCGACGGTCGGCCGGTGCGAGGGCTGGAGGAGTCTGCTCTGGCCCGGCTGCAGGAGGAGGGGTGTCTGCTGCGGGGTGATCGGGTGGACATGGCCCGATGTCGGTGGCGGCCTTCACTATCGTGAGGCGGTGTTCTCGGATCCAGGGCCCGTCTCCGGCGAGCCGGCACCGTCGGCGCCGCAGATGCAGCGGGCCGGCGAGCCGCTGTTGCTGGTGCAGCGAGCCGGCGAGAGGTTCGTGACCCAGGTCGAGGGCATCACCACCCACCACGGCTTCTCCTTCGGTCTGCACTACGATCCCGCCAACACCGGTTTCGGGACGCTGCTGGCCCACAACGACGAGCGCCTGCTGAGCGGTCGCGGGTTCGACGACCACCCACACCGAGACATCGAGATCGTCACCTGGGTGCTGTCCGGGTCGCTCTTGCACGAGGACTCCACGGGTGAGGCCGGGGTCGTCTACCCGGGACTGGCGCAGCGCCTCAGCGCGGGATCCGGAGTCGTCCACGCGGAGCGCAACGACGCCTACCGGATCGACTCGACGCAACCACGGGTGCCGGTGCGGTTCGTGCAGAGCTGGGTGCGGCCGGACTCCTCCGGCGTGGTGCCGTCGTACGCCCACCAGGAGATCGCGCCGTCGGCCCTGGCCTGCGACTGGGTGGCGGTGGCCTCGGGCGGCGATCCTCAGGCGGCGATCACGATCGGCTCGCAGACCAGCACGTTGTGGGTGACCACGCTGATCGACGGGGACACCCGGCTGCTGCCGGACGCGCCGTACGCGCATCTGTTCGTCGCGGTCGGGCAGGTGGAGGTGGAGCGGGTCGGCCTGCTGGGCGAGGGCGACGCGCTGCGAGTCACCGGCGGGGCGGCGCTGCGGATCACGGCGCGCCGGCCGAGCGAGCTGTTGGTGTGGGGGATGGGGCTGTGAGCACGGGGCCGACGGGTGGTCTGGACGCCGACGCGAAGCTGCCGCTGCTGATCCGCGTGTCGGGCCGCGACCGCCCGCGCCTGACCCGCGACCTGCTGGGTCTGGTGGCCGAGGCCGGAGCCCAGCTGGAGGACATGGAGCAGCTCGTCGTCCGTGAGCGGCTGACCCTGGACATGCTGGTCCGGCTGGACGGCGCGTCCGACGCGCTGGTGCGCGACATCTTGTTCTGGGGCTTCCGGAACGACATGACGATCGACTTCGAGCGGGTCGAAGCGCGTTCGCAACGAGCGGCGTTGCGGCGGCACGCGGTGACCGTGCTGGGGCAGCCGCTGACGCCGGCGGCGCTGGCCGCGGTCTCGGAGGCTGTTGCCGACACCGGCGGCAACATCGACCGGATCGTCCGGCTGGCGACGACGCCGGTGACGGCGTACGACTTGGTGGTGATCGTCTCCGATCCGGACGCGATGCGGACGGCGCTGGTCGGCGTGGCCCAGGAGCACGGAATCGACGTCGCTGTCCAGGTCAACGGTCTGGAGCGGCGGGCCAAGCGGCTGGTGGTGATGGACGTCGACTCCACCTTGATCGCCGACGAGGTGATCGAGCTGCTGGCCGACGAGGCCGGCTGCCGAGCCGAGGTCGAGGCGGTGACGACTGCCGCGATGGCCGGCGAGCTCGACTTCGAGACCTCACTGCGGGAGCGGGTACGCCGGCTGGCCGGGTTGGAGGTGGCCGCCCTGGATCGTGCGGCCGCACGGATCCGCCTGATGCCAGGAGCGCGGACGTTCGTGTCGACGCTGCAGCGGATGGGCTTCGCGGTGGCTGTGGTCTCGGGCGGGTTCACCGTCTTCACCGATCGGCTCAAGGCCGAGCTCGGTCTGGACCACGCGTACGCCAACACCTTGGAGATCGTCGACGGACGGTTGACCGGCGAGGTGCTCGGCTCGGTCGTCGACCGGGCCCGCAAGGCCGAGTTGCTGATCCAGATCGCTGCCACGGAAGGGATTTTGCCGTCACAGACCGTGGCTATCGGCGACGGGGCGAACGACCTGGACATGCTCGCCGCGTCCGGGCTGGGCATCGCGTTCAACGCCAAGCCGGCGGTGCGGGCCCGTGCCCACACCACCGTCTCGGTGCCGCATCTGGACGTGATCTTGTTCATGCTCGGCGTGCGCGGCGCCGAGGTCGATCAGGTGGACTGACGCCTCGCCGTGCTGAAGTCGTGGCGACGGTGCTCGAGTAGCTGAGGCACCTGGCCGCGCGGGCGGAGGTGCCTCAGCTACTTCTCGCGAGTCCTCAGGCCAGCGTCTGCTTCACCCAGGCGTAGCCCTGCGCCAGGCCGTCGAAGACGTCGCCTTCGTAGTGGTCGAACTCCAGCACCGCGTACGGGATGGACAGGTCGTCGGCGGTCAGCACCGCGGCCAGCGGGACGTCACCCTGGCCGGCGGGCTGCTGGTCGTTCGGCAGCTCGCGGGCACTGATGCCTTCGCGCATCGGGCCGTCCTTGACGTGCACGGCCACGACCCGGTCACCGAGCCGGCGGAGCAGATCGACCGGGTCGGCGCCACCGGCGGTGGCCCAGTAGAGGTCGATCTCCAGCTGGACCGCGGGGTCGAGCAGATCGGCGAACACCTCGAGCACCGGACGGTCGTCGATCTTGGTGGTGAACTCATGATCATGGTTGTGGTAGCCGACCTTCAGGCCGTACTCGGCGGCTTGCGCGGCCCGGGCGTTCAGCCGGTCGGCGTTGCGCTTGACGTCGTCCAGGGTCGCCCAGCGATCCGGCGCCACAAAGGGGTCGATGACGGTCTGCACGCCCAGCACGTTGGCGGCGGCGAAGGTCTCCTCGGCCGGCGGCACGGTCAGCAGACCGTCGGGGGTGGCCACGCCCTCGTCCTCGATCAGGATGGCGTGCGCGGTCGGTGCGCTCAGCCCGTACTTGTCGAACGACGCCTTCAGGTCGTCGGCGCGTCGGACGAAGTCGAACGCCTCGACGGTGCGCAGGCCGATGTCAGCGATCTTGCCGAGCGAGCCGTCGAGGTCGGCATCGAGCGCGGCGTGGATCGAGTAGAGCTGGACAGAGATCTCGGGAGTGGACATTGCGGCACCGTAGCACGAAAACCGACAGGTGTGTCTGTTTCTGTTCGAGTTTTCCGCTCTTCGGCCCTGCTTCGTCCGCCGAGACCGGAGGTCGGCTTGAATGTCGCCCATGTCGACGCCGGGGGCCCCGCAGCAGCAGGGCGACGGGGACCCGCGACGGTGGGCGCCCTTCCCGGTACAGGACTGGTCGACGATGCCGGTGACGGAACCGTACGCCTACGTCGACCCTGACTGGGGGCCGCCCGCGTCGACCGGCGAGCCCGCGCAGCGCACCGGGTCCGGCTCGACCGACCGTCGGTCCGGCTGGCTGCCGCTGGCCGCGTCGATCATGGTGACCGTGCTCGTGGCCGGCGGGTTGTTCGTGGCCACCCGCGCCGGCGGCAGCGCAGCGGGCACCGCTGCCGCCACGTACCTTCCCGCCGACGGGTCCGCCCGCTACCTGCAGCAGCAGACCTCGATCGGCGACCAGAGCACGACCAGCAGCCACGTCGCCGAGTCCGCGCGCCAGACCGGAGCGCTCGTCCTCGGCGGACTGGACTTCACGCTCGGCTCGAAGGTCCTCGGGTCGGTGGGTGGCATCGACCATCTGGACCGGATGCAGTTCTGGCGCACGACCAGCACCATGATCGGCAACCTCGGCAACAGTCAGCAGCACCTCCGCGTCTACCGGGTCGACGGCCCGGTCGAGCTCGTCGCGGAGTCGAGCCAGAGTGGTGCCGACGTGTACTCGCCGGCGCTGCTGGAGCTCCCGGCCCACGTCGGTGTCGGGGACTCCTGGTCCAGTGAGGGTTCGGTGGGGTCTCGACGCTACCGCAGCGACCTCCGCGCTGGTCCGGCCGAGCCGGGTTGCCTGCGGGTGAACGGAACGATCGTCGAGTCGACGACGGCCGGCCAGGCGATCAGCACCCGAACGGTGTCCAGGACGTGGTGCGAGCACCGCGGTGTCACGGTGGAGGAGACGGTCCGCGGGGACGTGGTCACCAGACTCGAGGCCGGCATCCGACCGGCTGCCGATCCCACCTTGCGTACTGTCGCGGAGGACTGGGTGTGGAGCGACCCGGCCGGATGGCGGCGCCGCGACTTCGACCTCCTGTCGGCCGACCAGAGTCTCGGCACCGGCCCGATGACCGGAGCCCCGGCTCAGGTAGCACCGGTGATCACCGCGTCGGGGCTCATCTTCCGGACCACCAACGGCGACGACATCGTTGCGACCACCCCCAAAACCGTGGACCGCTGGACCTCCCTGTGGCGGATGCACCCCGGGGGCACGGTGCTGTCGGTCGCCGCGTTCGGCGACGTGGTGGTGGCTACGACCAGCGGGCGCGAGGTGGTGGCCTACTCCGACGCCGGCGTACGGCTGTGGTCACTGCGGCTCGAGGACGTGGCGTTCTGGTCTCCGGTCCGGATCGACGACCGGCGGGTCGCGGTGGCCGACGCGGCAGGATCGGTGCTGGCGGTCGACCTGTTGACCGGCGCCGAGTCCTGGCGGACCAGCGTCGGCGCCCAGGTGAGCGGTCCGGTGGTGGCGAATTCCGACACGGTCGTGGTCTTCGACGCCGGCGGCGCCGCCACCGCCCTCGACGCCGGCACCGGCAAGGAGCGATGGTCGGCGGATCTGCCCGCCGAGCGGGCAGCGCTGCTCGGCGACATCGTGGTGGTCCGCAACGCCGCCACCCTGCAGGCGCTGGATCTGCGCACCGGACGGCATCGTTGGCTGCTGGCCCAGACCGGCACGATGGACGACCTGCAGCCGTTCGGCGACACGGTGGTCGCCGCCACCCAGCTGGGGACCGTCGTGGTCGACGAGCAGGGGACCGTGGTGCAGCGGTTGCCGGCCTACGAACGGCTGACCGTCGTCGGCGACACGATCGTGGGCTGGGGTCCGAAGACGGCCGAGTTCCGGGACCAGGAGTGGAGGGTACGGGCGACCATCGACACCCCGGACGTGGACCTGGTGCGATCTCTGCCGGCCACGCTGGCCTACCGGCAGGGCGTCCTCGTGTTCGGCCGCAACTGGACCTTCAGCAGCTGGAGCGACGAGCCGTGACGGTGTTCGAGCTCCGCGCTCCGCGCTCCGCGGTCGCGAGCTCCGCGGGATCTCGCTCGTTCGATCGTGGTTCGCAGCGACGAAAGGCGTGTCGGCACGAACCACTCCTCACTCTCGAGAGCCTCCGCTCATGACTGCCGTGGTCGACCGGGTCAGGAAGAGCGGTCGAGCCAGTCGGCTCCGCGGGACCGCGCGGGCCGTGCTCGATCAAGCAGTGGCGACCAAGATCCACGCGGGGCGGCTCCGGGACGAGGACTGGCCGTACGGGCTTCGTGCCGTCGTCGCGGTGGGTGCCACGCTGTTCGTGCTCACCGGTCTGCTCGCCCTGCTGTCCGGACCGATCCGGAGCTGGTCGAGCCTCACCGTTCCCAACTCGTTGAGCAGCAGCGTGCCCGACGACGTGGTCTGGCTGCTGGTCTTCCTGCTGGCCTTCTGCCTGGCGCTGTTCACCACCGCGGCCATCCACGGACCATGGTGGCTGGCGACGCTGGGCATCGGGGCGCTCGCCCTGCTGTTGGGCATCTGGTCAGCGGCGACCACGACCACCCGGGGTCTCACGCTGGCCGTCGTGCTGGCGGTGGTCACGCTGCTGGTCGTCATCGCGCTCGTGCCGATCCGACGCGGTCGAGGCCTGGGGTGGTGGGAGTTCCCACTCGTGCTCGGTCTGATCGGGCTGGTCCTCACCCTGTGCGCCCTCGACTTCGCCCGCACCGATCGGCTGCTGGGCTATCGATGGCTGCCCGTCTTCGTGGATCAGACGATGAGCCTGCTGGTGTTTCTGGTGCTGCCGGCCGCTTTCGCCGCCGGCGCCGCGGTCGCCGAGATCGCCGTCGGCATCACGATGGCCGCGACCCGGGCCGCCCAGCGGGCGCAGGCTGCTCAACCGATGGGGCCTGCTCGAGCGATGGGGTCTGGTCAGCCGATCGAAGCTGGGCAGCCGAGGCGGGCGGGCCGCTGGCCGTTCGTGGTGCTGGCCGCAGCCGTCGCGCTGCGTCTGGTCCAGGAGGTGCGGCGGCTGGTCGATCTCGACTGGGTGAGTAGCGGCTGGATCGCGGTCCTGCCGGCCGTGGGTCTGGTCGCGGCCTTCGCGGGACTGGGTTGGCTGGTGTCGCGACTGACTCCGCTCGACGCGGTGCCGGTCAACGCCCTTCCGGACGAGCTCGGACGCATCGCGGTGCCGGTCGGCGCGGCGGTCATCGCGATGATGCTGCCGGTCTACGTACTGCTGTTCGGCTGGCAGATCCTGGTGAGCGTGTCGCCGACCGGCGCGCCCGGAGGCTTCGACCCGAGCCCGCTGGTCGACCGCCTGGTGGACGGCTTCCGGGTGGTGCTGGGCTTCGGCCTGATCGTGCTGGCCCTGTGGCGGGCGCGATGGGGATCAGCCGGCGTCGCCCTGGTCCTCGGCGGGGCAGGGCTGATGCTGGTCGCCTTGGGAATGCGGCTGCTGACGGCGTACCGCTGGGCGCTGTGGCTGGATCCGGACGCGCTGATCTCGGTGGTGACCGTGCTGGTCCTGACCGCGGCCGGCTGGCTGCTGGCTCGTCGCCGACTGTCGGCGGACCGTGCGCTCGGGTTGGCCGCAGTGCTGGTGCTGGCGGCGCTGCTCTCGGCGCGATCGGTGGTGGCCGATCCGTTCGCCGCGGTACTCGGCTACACCGGGGTCGCGTTCATCCTGTTCGGTGTGGCGTGGGATTTCTTGACCTCGTCCCACTGGGCCAATGTCGACGGTCGCCGCGTCCGGCGTCCCGTCCGCGTGCTGCTGGCGGTCGGCTACCCCTTGCTCACGGTGACGGTGGTGGCCGCTGACGCCCTGATCCGTCGGCCGCGCACCACCTCCTACGTGAACGCCTTCGCCGAGCTCGGTGAGCTGATCCTCGGGACGGCCCTGCTGGCCGCGGCCGCGGTGGTGGTCCTCGCGGCGGTCCGCGGCAACCGCGAGGTGTCGTGAGGGGCAAACTGTCACAGGTCGATGGTGGAATCGGGTCCAGCACCACCCGTACGACCGAAACCGAGCAACCGAAGGCTTCATGTACACGCTTGTCCGACCCCGACGGGAGCGGCTGACCGCGCCCGTCCTGGATCCGTTCCAGCAGGCCGTCGTCGACCATCCCGGCGGCCCCCTGCTGGTGCTGGCCGGCCCCGGCACGGGCAAGACGACCACCCTCGTCGAGTCGGTGGTGGACCGGATCGAACGTCGTGGAGTCACACCGGACCGGATGCTGGTACTGACCTTCTCCCGCAAGGCCGCGACCGACCTGCGGACCAGGATCGCCGCCCGGCAGGGCCGGTCGGTGGTCACGCCGATGGTGCTCACCTTCCACGCCTTCTGTTACGCCCTGGTGCGTCGATTCGGCGAGATCGACCCGTTGGCCCCACCGCTGCGGCTGCTGACGGCACCTGAGCAGGAGTTCCGGATCCGCGAGACCCTGGCGGGCAGTCGCGAGACCCAGCGGGTCACCTGGCCGGACAGCCTGGACCGGGCCTTCGGCACCCGGGCCTTCGCCTCCGAGGTCCGCTCGGTGGTGGCCAAGGCGCGTCAGTTGGGCATGGACCCCGAGGACATCACCACCGCGGGCGCCGAGGCCGACCGACCGGAGTGGGTGGCGATCGGAGAGTTCTTCGAGGAGTATCTCGACGTCCTGGACGCCGAGCAGGTCGTCGACTACGCCGAGCTGGTGCATCGCAGCCGGATCCTGCTGGCCGACCCGGAGGTGGCGGCGAAGCTTCGCGGCGAGATCGACGACGTGTTCGTCGACGAGTACCAAGACACCGACCCGTCTCAGGTCCGGCTGCTGCAGGTCGTCGCGGGCGACGGTCGCAACCTGGTCGTGGTCGGCGATCCTGACCAGTCGGTGTACGGCTTCCGTGGCGCCGAGGTGCGGGGCATCCTCGAGTTCAGCGACCGGTTCCGTACGGTCGACGGCGCCCCTGCACCCGTGCTCGCCCTGGGCGAGACCCGCCGGTTCGGCAAGGCTTTGCTCGGCGCGAGCCGTCGGATCGCGGATCGGCTGGCGCTGCCCGGTTCGCTGCCGGCCGGCATCCGCGACACGTTCCGGTCGCCACGCTCGGCACCAGGTCTGCCGTACGGGCGAGTCGAGGCCTACACCTATGACTCGCCCGGCGCCGAGGCCGATCAGATCGCCGAGCTGCTGCGGGCCGCTCACCTGCGCGACGGCGTGCCCTGGGACGCGATGGCGGTGCTGGTCCGGTCGGGTCGGGCGATGATCCCCAGCCTGAGCCGGGCGCTGAGCGCCGTCGGCGTGCCGGTCGAGATCGCCGGCGACGAGATCCCGCTGGCGATCGACCCGGCGGTCAGCCCGCTGCTGCTGGGTCTCCAGGTGGCTGCCCGCGGCCGCGCGATCGACCCTGACGACGCCCAGGTGCTGCTCACCTCCCCGCTCGGCGGCCTGGACGCGATGGCGGTCCGGCGACTGGGTCGTTCACTCCGCCGGGCCGAGCGGGCTGAGCTGGCCGGCACCGCGTTGCCCCGACCGTCGAACCAGCTGGTGGCCACCGCACTCCGGCAGGTGGAGCTGATCAGCGACCTGCGCACGACCGAAGACCGCCCCGAGCTGCGCGCCGCAGCCACCCTCGCCGAGCTGCTGGCGCGCTGCGAACGCTGCATCGCCGGCGGCGGCACCGCCGAGGAGGCTTTGTGGGCGCTGTGGTCGGGCACCGCCTGGCCGGCTCGGCTGCGGGACCAGTCCGCTGTCGGTGGCGAGACTGGCCGTCGGGCCAACCGCGATCTAGACGCCGTCTGTGCCTTGTTCGACATCGCACACCGCTCCGAGGAGGTGTCGGGGCTGCGGGGGGTGACCGGGTTCCTGGCCGAGGTCGAGGGCCAGCAGATCCCGGCCGACACGCTCGGCGAAGCTGATCTGCGTGGTTCGGCGGTCCGGCTGCTGACCGCCCATCGGGCCAAGGGTCTGGAGTGGGACCTCGTCGTGGTGGCCGGGGTCCAGGAAGGTGCTTGGCCCGACATCCGCCGCCGCGGCTCCTTGCTCGAGCCCGATCGGCTGGGCCCGCACGGTCTGACCGAGATCGAGCCGACCGCCTCCCGGATCGCCGAGGAGCGCCGGCTCTTCTACGTCGCGTGCACCCGCGCCCGCCGGCGACTTGTGGTCACAGCCGTTGCCGGCACCGAAGGCGAGGGCGACCAGCCGTCGCGCTTCATGACCGAGCTCGGGGTTCGGGTCGAGGCGGTTTCCGGTCGTCCGCGCCGGCCGTTGACCTTGGCCGCGCTGGTCGCCGAGCTGCGCCGCACCTGCACCGACGCCGAGACGCCTCCCGCCCTGCGCGACGAGGCCGCCAGTCGGCTGGCCCGGCTGGCCGATGTGGTCGACGAGCACGGCCGGCCGCTGGTGCCGACCGCCGACCCGGCCCGCTGGTGGGGGATGCGGGAGATGTCCGACTCGGCGGCCGAGGTCACCGCGTCGGAGGCCGCGATCGCGCTGTCCGGCAGCCAGCTCGCCGGGCTGCTGGGTTGTCCGCGGCAGTGGTTCCTCTCGCGCAAAGGCCAAGCCGATCCGGCGCGCAGTACTGCGGCCACCTTCGGGTCGGTGATCCACGTGCTCGCCGACCACGGCGCGAAGACCGACCTGCCGGCCAGCGAGCTGGCCGGCCATCTCGAGCAGGTGTGGGACCAGCTCAGCTTCGACGCCAACTGGCTGTCCTCTGTGGAGCGGGCCGAGGCGGAGGCGGCCCTGGACCGGTTCGTGAGCTGGCAGGCCGCGCGACCGGAGATGGAGCTGCTCGGCACCGAGGTCCGGTTCCGGGTGCTGATCGACCTCGGCTCGGACCGGGTGCAGCTGACCGGCAGCGCGGACCGGGTGGAGCGCGACCCGCAGGGTCGGATCCGGATCGTCGACTTCAAGACCTCTCGGTCCGCGCCGCAGTCCGCCGACGTGGCCGTGCAGGACCAGATGGGCGTCTACCAGCTCGCCGTCCTGGCCGGCGCCTTCGACGAGCTGGCCGGTCCGGGGGCGAGGCCCGGCGGGGCCGAGCTGGTCTATCTACGTCTGCCCGATGCTGGGGGCGGCGCGCTGCCCAAGTCGTTCCACCAGGCGTCGCTGGACGATGTGCCGTGGCCGACCGAGCACCCCGATGACGGACCCGACCCGAGCGACCTGCCGGCCGGTCTCGAGCTGCAGCCGACCTGGGTCCACCGTCGGCTGGCGGTGGCCGCACACCTGGTCCGCCGTGAGCGGTTCGTGGCCCGACTCGGCCCCGGCTGTCGGTACTGCCCGTTCGCCGACAGCTGCCCGGCCCAGCCGATGGGACGGCAGGTGGTGTCATGAGTGTCATCAACCTTCCGGTCCGGGACCGTTCCGGGTCGGTCTTCACCGCACCCGAGGACCTGTCGGCGGCGCTGCAGATTCCGTTCTCCGACCAGCAGCTGGCGGCGATCACCGCGCCCCTGGAGCCGGGGGTGATCATCGCCGGAGCAGGTTCGGGCAAGACCACCGTGATGGCTGCCCGGGTGGTCTGGCTGGTGGGCACCGGGGAGGTGCGGCCCGAGGAGGTGCTCGGCCTCACCTTCACGCGGAAGGCGGCCGCCGAGCTGTCGCTGCGGGTCCGGACCGCGCTGGAGCGTGCTGGGGTGGTGCCCGCCGAAGGTGTCGATGCCGGCGGCGAACAGCTGATCATGACGTATGACGCGTTCGCGGCCCGGCTGGTGGCCGAGCACGGCCTGCGACTCGGCTACGAGACCGATCCGACGATGATCACCGGGGCGACCCGCTACCGGCTGGCGTCGCGCGTGGTTCGGCAGGCGGCCGGCCCGTTCGAGCACATCTCCCGGCTCCGGCCGGCCACCGTGACCGAGCGGGTGCTGCGGCTGGACGCCGATCTGCAGCAGCACCTCGTCTCCGTGCCCGATCTCGACCCGCACGCCCACGCCCACCTGCTGGAGCTCGCCGCGGCACCGCTGAACCGCAACGGCAACGTGTACGCGGACCTGAAGAAGGCCGCCGCGGCGGCGCACGAGCGGCTGGAGCTGGCCAGCCTGGTGGTGGCCTACCAGCAGCTCAAGCAGCGGTTGGGGGTGGTCGAGTTCGCCGACCAGATGGCGATCGCCGCTCGGCTCGCCCAGGAGGTCCCGGCGGTCAGCGAGCTGGTCCGCTCGGCGTACCGGGTCGTGCTGCTGGACGAGTACCAGGACACCTCGGCGGCGCAGGCGAAGATGCTGCGCGGACTCTTCTCCGGCGGCACCCCGAGTGCGGGGATGGGGCACCCGGTGACCGCAGTCGGTGACCCGTTCCAGGCCATCTACGGTTGGCGGGGCGCCGCGGCCAGCAACATCACGTCCTTCGCCGAGCAGTTCCGGACGGCCCAGGGCCGGCCGGCCGGACGGTTCGCTCTCACCGTCAACCGGCGCAGTGGGCAGACGATCCTGGACGTGGCCAACGTGCTCAGCCGGCCGTTGCGCGCGGACACAGCCGCCAAGGTCGGAGCCGGCACGGTGCAGGGAGCACGGGTCGCAGGCACCGACACGACCGCCGGCATGGGCTTCCTGGTCGCACCGGAGGACACCCCGCCCGGGGTGGTCCGGGCGGCCACGTTCGACACCTGGCCGGAGGAGGTCGGCTGGATCACCGATCAGGTGATCGCGGCCCGAACCGACGGTACGGCGGCTCACTGGGCCGATATCGCGGTGCTGACCCGCCGGAACGCCGACATCGCGCCGCTCTACGGCGAGCTCACCGCACGAGATGTGCCGGTCGAGATCGTCGGTCTGGGTGGCCTGCTGGCCCTGCCCGAAGTCATGGACGTGACGGCCACCCTGCGGGTGCTCGACGACGTCACCGCCAACCCGGACGTGGTCCGACTGCTCACCGGGCCGCGCTGGCGGGTCGGTCCGCGCGACCTGGCGCTGCTGGGACGTCGGGCCCGAGAGCTGGCCCAGGTCGAGGGTGGCGGACCAGCGGACTCCGTGACCGATCTGCTGGCCGAGCTCGAGGACGCGGTCGCCGACGTCGACCCGACCGAGGTGGTCAGCCTGCTGGACGCGGTGGAGAGCCCGGGCGACCTGCCCTACTCGCGGGCAGCCCTGGAGCGGTTCGCCCTGCTGGCCGCCGAGCTGGCCGGTCTGCGCCGGCACACGGGTGAGCCGGTGCTGGACCTGTGCCGCCGGGTGGTGGCGACCCTGGGGCTGGAGGTCGAGCTGATGGCGACCGCCGAGCTGGACCGGGCCAACCGGCGCAACCAGCTCGGCGCGTTCTTCGATGCGGTGGCCGGCTACGTCGATGTAGACGGTGACGCCTCGCTGGCCGGCCTACTGGCCTACCTGCAGGCCGAGATGGACACCGGGGCCGGCCTGGAGCAGGCCGTCCCGTCGGACCGGGAGGCGGTGAAGCTGCTGACCGTGCACAAGGCGAAGGGTCTGGAGTGGGACGTCGTCTTCCTGCCTGCCCTGATGAAAGGGGTGTTTCCCAGCGACCGGGTGACCGACAACTGGCTGACCAACCCGGGGGTGCTGCCGGCCGACCTGCGGGGCGATGCCGACTCGATCCCACAGCTCAGCGAGACCACCAACGCGTCGGTCCAGTCGTACAAGGAGGCTCTGAAGGATCAGCAGCTGCTGGCCGAAGACCGACTCGCCTACGTGGCGGCCACCCGTGCTCGCCGACTGCTGGTCGGGACTGGCCACACGTGGCGGGCCGACGGCGTCCGACCGCGGATACGGTCGACCTATCTCGACGCGATCCTGGCCGAGGCCGAGCGGCAGGACCAGATCGGCAACGAGGCTCCGCCGCCGGCGGACAGCAACCCGCTGGTCAGGGCGGCTGCCCCGGTCCCGTGGCCGGCGCCGTACGACCCCGAGGCTTGGCGGCGGCGTACCGAAGCGGCGGCAGCGGTCCGGGCGGCACGCCGGCGGCACGCGGAGACCGGCAGCTACGAGGCGTCCCCGGACTCCGGCGAGCTGCTGCTGGATGGCCTGGAAACCACCGCCCGATGGGACGCCGACGTGGAGCGGCTGCTGGCTGAGCTGGCAGCAGCACGCGCCGAGCGCACCCTGGTGCGGCTGCCGGACACCCTGTCGGCGTCGAATGTGCTGCGGCTGGAACACGACCCGCAGGGACTGGCGGCCGAGATCGCGCGTCCCATGCCGCGACCGCCGTCCCGCGCGGCCCGGTTCGGCACCCGGTTCCACCAGTGGGTGGAGCGCTACTTCGGCGCGGCGATCGGGACCGGGCAGCTGGGTCAGCAACAGCTGCTCGACCCCGACGACCTGCCGGATCGCGCCGACCTGGAGACCTCGGACGAGACCGGGCTGCGGGAGCTGTGCGCGACGTTCCAGGCGGGACGCTACGGAAGCCGCGTGCCGTACGCGGTGGAGGCCCCGTTCACCCTGCTGGTAGAAGGCACTCTGGTCCGCGGACGCATCGACGCGGTCTACGACCTGCGGGCCGCACCGGGCGATCACGACTTCCAGGTGGTCGACTGGAAGACCGGTCGCGCGGACGGGACCGACCCGCTGCAGCTCGCGATCTACCGACAGGCCTGGGCGGAGGTGTGGGGGGTGGCGGCGGAACGGGTGGACGCTGTCTTCTACCTGGTCGCCACCGACAGCGTGATCCGGCCGCCGTCACTGCCCGGCCGGTCCGAGATCGCACGGCTGGTCGCCGGCGGCGAGACGGGCGAGAGCCCGCCCGGACTCGATTAGGCTGTTCTCGTGCTCCATTGGGCCATGGCCAGCGACCTCGACCGGGTCGACCACCACCGCCGCTCCGCGGAGTGGGTGTCGAACCTGTGGCGCGCCGACGACGCGAAGCTGTTGAAGCTCGACGACCGGTCGCGGTTCACCACGAACGTGGGTGGCAGCAAGCTGCGGATGACCAAACCGTTCGTGGAGTACGACAGCCAGCGCCACCGGCTTCTGGGCATGCTGAACGGCACCCCGATCTTCGCCGTCGAAGCACTCACCGAGGGCGAGGTGCACGACTTCCGCGATGTGGCTTACCAGCTCACCGACAACGAGCGTGACATCGCCGCCACCGCGGCGGCGGTGTGCAACTGGCATCGCGCGGAGCGCTTCTGCGCCCGCTGCGGTGGCGGGACGCGGGTGATCAACGGCGGCTACGCCCGACACTGCGACGCGTGCGACGAGGACCACTTCCCGCGCACCGACCCAGCGGTCATCGTCGGCGTACTCGACGACGACGATCGGCTGCTGCTGGGCGGTCAGCCGAGCTGGGGGAACCGAGTCTCGGTGCTGGCTGGGTTCGTCGAGCTCGGGGAGTCGCTGGAGCAGGCCATCCACCGCGAGATCGGGGAGGAGGCCGACATCGAGATCGGGACGACCCGCTACTTCGGTAGCCAGCCGTGGCCGTTCCCTCGATCGCTGATGGTCGGCTACTTCGCCCGGGCGGCGACGACGGCGATCTGTGTCGACGCCGACGAGCTCGACCACGCGGCCTGGATGTCCCGCGAGGAGGTGCGATCACGGGTGGGATCGGGCGAGCTCGCCCTGCCGGGCGCCAGCTCCATCGCCTCTCGGATGATCGACGCCTGGCTGGACGGGCAACCGGACCTGATCTGAGCCGAAACGCTGGACGAACTCGGCTGTGGCTGAGCGGACTGCACTCGCCTGCATCACGACGTCTGGTGCCCGCTTCGTCGGCGTGGACGCTCCTTCGTCGCGCTGGGCCGTCGCGGACCAGGCTCACGGCGCTTCGAGCCAGTGCGTCGAGCCGTCGCCATGCCCCGGCTCCGTCGAGGTCGAGTGAACTCACAGGATTCCGTCGGCGGTTGCGTCTCGAGTGCGGTGGCGCCAGCGGTCACCAGGACCGTCTTCGACCGCTCGGAGTCAACACGCTCGATCCAGAACTCGACATCGCCGTGCTCGCGAGTGATGTGGCCGACTCGTGCGTCGAGGCCCCAGCCCCCGAACAGCCACGCCCGGATTCCTGCGGCATCGAGCGCAGCTGTCACGGCCTTGATCACTTCGAGCTGCCGACGTGTCTTGTCGTTCACGGGTCGATTCTGCCGAAACCACGCGTCAGGCGAGGTCTGCGCGGATGAACACCGGTGGGTTCTCACGCCAAGCGGCGATCACCGCACCGTGCCGCTGGTACTTGGCGGCGAAGGCGTCGAGGACGCCGGCCACCTCGTCGGCCGGGACGAGTGAGGCCGAGCCGTGCCACGAGGCATGGCCGGACCGGACCTCGAGCGCACCGGCGGCTAGGGCGTTCTGCAACCAGTCGCCGACGAGGCCGTGGCGGGAGGCGGCGTGAAAGCGCGCGCCGACCATGACGAACCAGACCGTCACCACGTGCTCGGCGCCCGTCCGCCGGCCCCTGGTGACGATGCGGCAGGTCTGAGCTGTCGGGAAGTCGGGAGTCACCATGCTGAGCCTTCCAGAACATCTGGGCTCGTGACGGCATGGAGTCGCGCAGGTCAGGTTGGTGCGCTTCGACGGTAGCTGTTGATGGTGACGCCTGAGTCGCTGACCAGGTTCCGCACGAGCTCGAAGCGGGTCAGAGCGTCGGTGTCGCTGAACATCAGCTTGCCGCCGCCGAGGAGGACGGGAAAGGTCAGCAGCCGGTACTCGTCGACCTGGTCAGAGCGGTGCAGCTGCTGTATCAGCTGGCCGCTACCGAAGATCAGGATCTCGCCGTCTCCGCGAGATCGCAGGCGATCCACCTCGGCGAAGAGGTCTGGCCCGAGCCGGATCGTGTTGTTCCAGGTCGGATCGGTCAGGGTCCGCGACACCAGGTACTTCGGCATCCGGTTCATGGCGGCGATCGCCGGATCGGTGGAATCCACCTGCTGCCAGTCGGCGACGAAGTTCTCATAGGTCCGCCGACCGAGCAGCATGCCGGCCGCGTCGGCGGTGACTGAGGTCATGAACTCGGCGATGGTCTGGTCCATGTATGGCTGCACCCAGCCTCCGTGGATGAAACCCCCGTCATCATCTTCGTCGGCGCGCAGCGGTGCTTGGATCACCCCGTCGAGGGAGATGAAGTTGACGACGACGACAGCGGTCATGCGCAATCCTCCTCGACGTCAGCGCAGCCGCCCGCGCAATCCGCTGGCTCGGTTCGCCGGGCGGCGGACGGCACGGCGGACGGCCTCCTCGGTGCCGAAGACCTGCACCCGCCGACTCGCGCGGGTCACGGCAGTGTAGAGCAGCTCGCGGGTCAGCAGCGGCGACTCCGGCGGCGGCAGCACGAACGACACCACCCCGAACTGGCTGCCCTGAGCGCGGTGCACGGTCATCGCGTGCGTCGTTTGCACGGCATCCAGCCGGACCGGCGAGATCAGCATCGGTGCACTGCCTCGGCCGAAGGCGGCGCGCACGCCCCCGCCGGTCGCGACCACGACGCCGGTGTCGCCGTTGAACAGGTTGAGGTCGTAGTCGTTGACGGTCACCAGCAGCGGCCGGCCGAGATACCACTCGCCCTCCTCCCCGTAGCCGGGCACGGCCTCGGCCAGCCATCGCTCGGCCTCGACGCTCCACCGGGCCACCCCGTACGGCCCGTGGCGGTGCGCGCAGAGCAGCCGGTGCTCATCCAGAGCGGCAAGGGCTCCGGGCAGGTCACCGTCCGCCGCGGCGGAGCGGAGCGCCCTCCCGGCCTCGGCCACGGCGCTGACCAACGGTGCGATGCCGGCGGGCCGGAACTCGGACAGGTCAGTCTCGGTGAACACCACGTCCTCGGCACCGCGCCGGAGGACCTCGACGGCGGCGTCCTCGTCGGCCTCCCGAACGGCTCGGGCGAGATCCTCGATCGCGCCCCCGTACCGCCAGGTGCGTTGCAGCCGTACGACGCTGCGCTGCTGCTCACCGGCCGCGCCGAGGGCGCTGGTGATGTCGGCGAGCACCGCCCCGGCCTCCACCGATGACAGCTGATCGGGATCGCCCACCAGCACCAGTCGGGCATCCGGCCGGACCGCCTCCAGCAACCGTGCCATCAGGGTCAGCGACACCATCGACATCTCGTCGACCACGACGACGTCGTACGGCAGCCGGTTGTCGGCGTTGTGCCGGAACCGGCCGCGACTGCGGGGCAGCCAGCCGAGCAGGCGGTGCAGGGTGACCGCGCTGAGGTCGGCGACCCGATCGGCGTCGGCCTGATCGAGGTGGCCACGCGCCTGGGTGAGCGCCTCCGTCAACCGGGCGGCGGCTTTGCCGGTCGGCGCCGCGAGCGCGATCCGTGGTCGGTGACCGGGCTGGTCGGCCAGCATGGCGAGCACCTTGGCCACGGTGGTGGTCTTGCCGGTGCCGGGGCCACCCGCCAGCACCGCGACCCACTGCCGGGCACAGACCTCGGCCGCCCGGCGTTGCAGATCCTCCTCATTCGGGGCCAGACCCTCACCGGTGAACAGCCGATCCAGTGCCTGGGTCAGCCGCGCGTCGTCGACCGACGGGGGCGGGGCGGCGCGGCGGTCGACCAGCTGCCGGCGGACGGATTCCTCCTGCCGCCAGTAACGCTCGAGGTAGAGGTTGCCGGCGACCAGCCGGAGCGGCCGGCCGGCCGGGGCCTCGGGCCCATCGGCCAGTGCCAGGCTCGCCCGGCAGCGAGCCAGCCAGTCCGCCGGTTCGGGCCACGGCAGGTCGGCCACCTCGACACCCTCCTCGGCAGCTTCGAACACGTCGTCGGCGACCGAGGCCAGGTCGACGCAGACCGATCCGTGCCGCAGGGCTCGGACGGTCAGCGCCAGCGCCAGGGCCACCGTCTCGTCGGTCTCCCCGGTGACGCGACTGACGGTGCGGGCGGTGTGCACGTCGGCGAGGTCGAGCACACCGGCGGCGTTGAAGGTGGCCAGCATCCCGGTAGCCCCGGTGGCCACCGGGATGTCGGTCACATTCACACTCATGGACGGAGCCTCTCGTCGGGCAGCACACCGTCGAGCAGGTCGGACAGATCGACGACCAGCCCAGCAGGTGGTCGCCAGCTGAACACCCCGTACGGCACGTCGTCGGCGCGTGGGGTGTCCGGCCCGGCCATGCCGCGCAGGAACAGGTAGAGCACGCCGCCGAGATGCTGCTCCGGGTCGTAGCCGGGCTGGCGCCAACGCAGCATCCGGTGCAACGCCACCTGGTACAGCAGCGCCTGCAAGGGGTAGTGAGCGCCGATCATGCCGGCCGCCATGACCGCGGGCGAGTAGTCGGCCACGGTCAACTCACCGGGACCGCCGCGACCCAGCCAGTTGGTCTTGTAGTCCACCACCAGATACCGCCGCGCCTCGGTCGGACCGACCCGGAGCACCGCGTCGATGCTGCCGGTCAAATAGCCCCGCAGCGACTCCTCGGCCAGCGGGGGATGGGCGAGCAGCTCCGGGTAGCCGACCAGCGGGTCGTCGGCGGGCAGGTGCCGGGCGAGCAG
>DASQLI010000171.1:0-38123 GCA_035630075.1 Microlunatus sp. | reverse complement strand
GGTGTCGGTGTTGGCGTGGGTGTCGGTGTCGGGGTGGGGGTGGGTGTCGGTGTCGGTGTCGGGCTGGGGGTGGGTGTCGTGGGGGTCGGTGTTGGCGTGGGTGTCGGTGTCGGCTCGCACTGGATGGTGTCGTTGAACGGGATGTCGTGTACCTCGCGCGGCTCACCCGGCACTGTCGGCGCCGGTCCGTGGGTGAAGGTGGCCGCGATGACGTTGCCCTCGATGTTCTGCGTCACCTGCCACCGGAGATCGCTGTTGGGCGCGTAGAGGGTGCCTTCGACCGTGTCGCCGCCGGTGACTGTGATCGAGGTCGCGGTCGGGAAGTTCCACAGCATGTGAGGAGCGTTCGCCGAGCCCACGTCCGCTTGGTTGGGCCAGGAGCCGGTGTAGGTGGTTCCGGTGACGTTGATGAGCAACGGTGTCCCCGCTTGCGGCGTGACGCCCGGGAAACTGAACAAGCTGATGGTTCCCAGCTCCTCGGTGGTCAAGTTGACCACGTTGGTCTGGCCCGCGACGAGGCGGAGGTAGACCTGACTTCCGGGCGGAATCGGCCGCGGCAGCGGCTCGCCCTGCACGTTGGTCGGCTGTACGGTCTGGGCGCAGGCCGCCATCTCCGCGGTCAGCCGCCGGTAGTCGGAGAAGGCACCCGCGAAGTCGATGCCCGCATACGGCGTCTGGATGGAGGCGACGGTCTGCTGGCTACTGGTGCCCTCGATTCGCGGCGCGGACTCGTAGCTCGCGCCGGGCTCAGTCAATCGGTAGTTGCTCTGCGCCCCGTTCGAGTCCGAGACGCGCGCGGTGTAGGTGTTGGTGTCGACGACCTTGGTGAACCTGCTGTTCAGAACGCGGAGCACGTTCGAAGCAGATGGCCAGGTGATCCCACCCCCGACGTACAGTCCGATCGGCTGGCTGTCCCCGGTTGCCGTCGGAGTGCTGAAAGTGCCGGTACTTCGGGCTGCGACGTTGTAGCCGGTGGTGAAGGTCAGATCGCCACCGGCGGCCACCGTGCCTTCCGACTCATCCCCGCCCAGGCTGACGTCGCCCTCGACGAACACGAGAAAGCCGGAGTTCGCAGCGTCGTCGGGCGCCGCACTCGACGTCAGTCGAACCGGGTTGACCGGATCGAGGGCCTGCGCAGGATCCGGGAAGGCCGCGAGCGCGGCAGCAGCCAGACCGATTCCGGCCACCACCCCGACGACCGCACGACGAGGTCGGCGGACGGATGGCACCGAGCCAATCTACGGCAAGCGCTGCCGCTGTCGTCAGCCTGGCCGGCGCGACACCGACGGTCGTTGCGCCTGATCACCCGATCGTCGCAGTTGGGGCCTTCAACGGATCGAGGACTGCTGCCTTGCCGCCGTCGGACGATCTTCTCTTTGCCCCATGGCTGACCCGACCGACTGACGCCCCAGGTCCGGCGCCGACCATCGTGCGGCCCCGCCTACTCGGGCAGCCCTCTGGGTCCACCGGCGTCGAACCCGGCGACCGCGCCGATCACCGTGATGGCCGGCGGCCTGATGCCGGCAGTCCGGGTCGCCTCGGCGATCCTGGCCAGGTCAGCCCGTACGGTGCGCTGCGAGGGCAGGCCGGCGTCGGCGACAGTGGCAGCCGGGGTGGCGGGGTCCATCCCCTGGTCGATCAGGTCCGCGGCCACCTCGGCCAAGGTGGCGACGCCCATCATGATCACCAGCGTGGTGTTGGCGCGGGCCAGCGCCGCCCAGTTCAGGGTGCTGCCGGGGTGGCCGGGCGGCAGATGCGCCGACACGATGGTCACTCCCTGGGTGAGGCTGCGATGGGTGAGCGGGATGCCCGCCAGGGCCGGGGCGGCGAACGCCGAGCTCACACCCGGGATCGCCGTGACGGCCAGGCCGGCCTCGGCACAGGCCAGGAGCTCCTCGCCGCCCCGACCGAAGACGAAGCTGTCCCCACCCTTCAGACGTACGACCCGTCTGCCCGCTCGGCCGTGCTCGACCAGCAGCTCGTTGATCTTCTCCTGCGGGGTGTACTCGCCGCGCGGGATCTTGGCGACGTCGATGATCTCCACGCCGGGCCGCGCTTCGGACAGGGCGGCCAGCGGAGCCAGCCGGTCGCAGATGATCACGTCCGCGTCCTTGATCGCCGCCAGACCGGCGAGGGTGAGGAGTCCGGGATCGCCCGGCCCGCCACCGACCAGCGTGACGTGCCCGACGGGACTTGTCGCGGTCGCGGCGTCCTCGCTGCTGGCGGCGGCCAGACACAGTCGGCCGGCGGCCCGAGCCGCGGTGGTGATGCGGTGGTTGTCTTCGGCAGACTCGGCGGCGGGGACGACCAAGGCGGCTTCGGCGATGTCGTCGACCGACCAGCTCCGTTGCTGCCAGGTGATCGAGGACCGCTCGGCGAGATCCCGGATGGTCGTCGGCACACTGGGCGCGCAGACGGTGATCGCCGCGCCCGCGCCGAGAAGATCGGTGATGACCCCCAAGGCGGCCGGAGATCCACCGCAGATCACAACGGAGCGGCCCGCGACCTCGAGCTCCGTGGTGAGTCTCATGACTCCTCCCGCAAGGCTCGCAGGGTCTTGATCAGCGAATCAGTCGTCTGCTCGTCGCGGACGGCGATCCGGATCCAGTCCGGGCCGAGTCCCGGGAAGGTCTCGCCGCGGCGGACGGCGAAACCACGCTCGCGCAATCGGAGACGCAGCGCGCCGGGGCGGTGATCACCGGGCAGCCAGCCGGCGCCGTCGACCAGGACGAACGGTGCTCGGGACCCGGGAGCGACCGTCAGTCCCTGCTCGGTGAGCCCGCTCACCAGGTGCTCACGGCGCTGGGTGATCTGGACGGCGGCTTCGGCGGCCAAGGCGCGGGCCGATGCGGAGACGCAGCCGATCATGGCCGCGGCGGCGGGCGTCGACACCGACCAGGGTGGCTGCTGTCGGGCGAGGTCTTCAATCACGGTCGGGTCGCCGACCGCGTACCCGGCTCGCAACCCAGCCAGACCCCAGGTCTTGGTGAGGGAGCGCAGCACCACGACCCCGGTCATACTCTCGCTGTCGATCATGGACTCCGGCTCACCCGGCACGGCGTCCATGAACGCCTCGTCGATCACCATCACACGACCCGGCCGGACCAGACTCCGCAGGTCGCTGGCGGGATGCAGCACGCCGGTGGGGTTGGTCGGGTTGCCGATGATCACCAGGTCGGCCTCCGCTGGGATCGCCTCCGGATCGAGCCGGAAGCCCTGGTCGGCGGACAGCATCACCCGACCTGGCTGGTATCCGGCGGCACGTAGCGCGGCCTCCGGCTCAGTGAACTGGGGATGCACGACGACCGGACTGTGCCAGGGCCGGGCTCGCGCCAGCAGGGTGAACAGCTCGGCACCTCCGGCCGACGGCAGCACCTGCTCTTCGACGACGGCGTGAGTGGCGGCGATCGCGGCTCGGGCGGGGGCCGGATCGGGATAGGCGGCGAGGTCGTCGACGCTGCTCTTGATCAGGTCAGCCAGCCAGCGGGGAGGCGTCGGCACCCGTACGTTGACGGCCAGATCGACCAACCCCTCGGCGACGTCCCGGTCCCCGTGGTGGCTCAGGTCCTCCCACCGCTGGTCGGCCTGCTGGGTCTTCTGTCGAGCAGGCCTGTCCTGATCATGCTGGCTCGACAAGAGTTCCGTCGGGATGATCCGCGTGCGCGCGTACGCGTGGACAGCGGCGCCGAAGCGATCGGCGAGGGTGGGGTGCCCGGCCCAGTGGGTGTGCAGGTACGAGGCGTGCAGCGTCGGTGCGCCGGTGCCGGCCGGGTCGAGGGAGAAGCCGACCGGCACACCGTCGACCAGCCAGGCCGGAAGCGCGCCGGCAGTGGGCGTGACCGTCGTGCGGTGGAACTCGTGACCGGTGATCCGACGCCCGGCCACTCCGAGAAGATGATCATGATCGGCCACGGCGGTGCGGTAGCCGAGGGTGAGTCGTGGCGTCATCACGGCGTCGGCCTCGATGGTCCCGACCATGTCCATCCCGTCGACCGTACGGCAGAGGTACAGCAGTCCGGCGCACTCGGCCACCGTCGGCACCCCGGAGGCGACTGCGCGACGGACGGAGTCGATCATGCTCGCGTTGCCGGCCAGCTCGACGGCGTGCACCTCGGGGAACCCGCCACCGAGGTAGATCCCTGCTGTCCCGGGGGGCAGCTCGAAGTCCAGCAGCGGGTCGAAGATCACAGGCTGCACCCCGGCCGCGTGCAGCAGCTCGGTGGTCTCGGCGTACCGGAACGTGAAGGCCCGCCCGCCGGCCACCGCCACCACCGGCCGCTCTGTTGCGGCCCTGTCGGCGGGTACGGTCGCTCGACCGACCGTGGCATCTGACAACTCGGAGTGGGGGTTCCAGGGTGAGCCCGTCAACCGCGGGGCGCTGTGGGCGATCGCCAGCACCTGGGTCAGGTCGATGTGCTCGGCGATCTGGGCGGCCAACCGCTCCAGCGAGGCGGCCGCCTCCGGGCGTTCGGCGGCCGGCACCAGCCCGAGGTGTCGGGACGGTGCCTCGACTCCGGCGTCGCGGGGTAGCACACCGAGCACCGGGACCCCGGTCGCCTCCAGCGCGGTGACCACCTCGGCCGCGTGGCGCTGGGAGCCGGCCTTGTTCACGATCACCCCGGAGATCCGGGTGCCGGGCTCGAAGGTCTGCAGACCGTGCACCCAGGCGGCCGCTGTCCGCGACACCGACGAGATGTCGAGCACCAACACGATCGGGGCCTGGATCACCCGGGCCACATGTGCGGTCGAGGCCCAACCGTCGCCGCCGATCCGGCCGTCGAACAGCCCCATCACCCCTTCGACGATCGCCACGTCAGCCGGCGCAGGCATCGCCGCGCCGTGCAGCAGCAGGGGCACCAGGCGCTCCTCCCCGCACAGGAACGGGTCGAGGTTGCGGCCGGGTCGACCGGTGGCCAGGGCGTGGTAGCCCGGATCGATGTAGTCGGGACCGATCTTGAAGCCGGCCGGTTCCAGACCGTCGGCTCGCAGGGCGGCGAGCAACCCCGTGGCGACGGTGGTCTTGCCGTGCCCGGAGGCCGGTGCGGCGATCACCAGCCGAGGCAGCGTGTGCGCACTCACCACGAGATCACCACTCGATTCCCCGCTGGCCCTTCTGGCCGTGGTCGAACGGGTGCTTGATCTTGGTCATCTCGGTCACCAGGTCGGCGATCTCGATGATCTTGGGGTCGACGCGGCGGCCGGTGATGATCACATGCTGATGCCCCGGCCGCTGGCTCAACGTCGTGACCACGTCGTCGACATCGATCCAGCCCCAGTTCACCGGGTAGCTGAACTCGTCCAGCACGTACAGCGTGTGCGTCTGATCCGCCAGCCGGCGCTTGATCTCCGCCCAGCCCTCGGCCGCGGCCTCGGCATGATCATCGTCGCTGCCCGACTTGCGCGACCAGGACCAGCCGGAGCCCATCTTGTGCCACTCGATGGAGCCGCCCGCTCCGGTCGTCGCATGCACCTCGGCCAAGGCCTCCAGCGCCGTCTGCTCGCCGATCCGCCACTTGGCGGACTTCACGAACTGGAACACCCCGATCGGCCACCCCTGGTTCCAGCCACGCAGCGCCAACCCGAACGCCGCAGTCGACTTCCCCTTGCCGTCGCCGGTGTGCACCATCAGGAGCGGTCGGTTGCGACGCTGACGAGTGGTCAGCCCGTCCGCTGGTGTCTCGTCGACCTGCCCCCGCGCCATCAGGCGCCCCGTCCGTGCGGCATCAGGCGGCCCATCCTCTCGCCATCAGGCCGCCCTGCGGACGGCCGTGATCCCGGCCAGTGCCTCGGCGCTCACCTCAGCCAGCTTCACGTACTGCGCCTGCAGCTCGGTGGCGAGTCCGAGCGCCAACCCCATGCTCATCCGGCCCGACTCGCAGTCCACCACGATGGCATCGACGCCGAGGGACCGGACGTACGCAGCCGCCCGTCGGGATCGCGGCAGGGCATCGGTGCCCGCGGTCGCGCGGCCGTCGGTGACCACGACCAGCAGCGGCCGCCGCCGCGGGTCGCGGATTCGTTCCCAGCGCAGGGTCTCCGCGGCGGACAGCAGCCCTTCGGCCAGTGGGGTCCGACCACCGGTGGGCAGCTCCGCCAGCCGACGGGCGGCGACCTCGACCGAGGAGGTGGGTGGCAGCGCCAGCACAGCCTCGAAGGCTCGGAAGGTCACCAGGCCGACCTTGTCGCGCCGCTGGTAGGCGTCCAGCAGCAGCGACAGCACCGCGGCCTTCACCTCGCCCATCCGCTTCCGGGCGGCCATCGAGCCGGAGGCGTCGACGCAGAACAGCACCAGGTTGGACTCACGTCCCTCGGTCACGGCGGTCCGCAGATCGGTCCTGGCGAACCGCAACCGCTCGCCGGCGAGCCGCCCGCGGCGCTGCTGCTCGGACGCGGCCGCCCTGACGGTCGCGGGGAAGTGCAGGCGACTGCCGGCGGTCGGGGCCGCGCCGACCGTACGACCGACGCTGGTCAGGGCGCGGCTGCGTCGTCCGGCCTCGCCGGCGCCGGTGCCGCGGACCGTCAGCAGCCGGGCCCGGTAGGGCTCGCCGGGCTGCGCGACGCTGACCGGTGCCGGTTGATTCGGCCGCTCGGTCGGGGCGTTCGCCGGGCCGTCGGGCATCTCCGCCCGCGACTCGACCGACTCGCTCCCATCGTCCGGTGGCATCGACGTCGCGTCGTCGTCCGGAGAGGGCGGTTCCGGCTGCGAACTCGGCGGCTCGGGTTCGGGATCGGGTTCGACGTCGTCGTCACCGAGCAGCTGGTCCAGCAGGTCCTCGTCCAGACCAGGGGCGTCGAACGGGTTGCGGCGGCGGCGGTGGGGCAGCGCGAGCCGGGCAGCAGCGCGGATGTCGGCCCGCGTCACCTCGGTCCGGTCGTGCCAGGCCGCGTGCGCGACGGCGGCCCGCGCGGTGACGATGTCGGCGCGCATGCCGTCCACCTCGAAGCCGGCGCAGACCGTCGCGATCTTGTCCAGGGCCCAGTCCGACAGTCGTACCGCGCCGCTCCGCCGCTGGGCTGCCGCCAGCCGTCCGCGCAGGGCCTCTTCCTGTTCCGCGAACCGTCCGGCAAAGGCCGCGGGGTCGGAGTCGTACGCCAACCGCCGGCGAACCACCTCGGAACGCAGCGCGGGGTCGCGCGGGGCAGCCACCTCCACGGTGAGTCCGAACCGGTCCAGCAGCTGCGGTCGCAGTTCGCCCTCTTCGGGGTTCATGGTGCCGACCAGCACCAACCGTGCGGCGTGGGCCACCGAGACGCCGTCGCGCTCGACGGTGGAGCGCCCCATCGCGGCGGCGTCCAGCAGCAGATCGACCAGGTGGTCGTGCAGCAGGTTCACCTCGTCGACGTACAAGATGCCGCGATGGGCCGCGGCCAGCAGCCCCGGCTCGTACGACACCGTCCCCGCCCCCAGGGCCTGCTGCAGGTCGAGGGAGCCGATCACCCGGTCCTCGGTCGCGCCGACCGGCAGCTCGACCAGCCGGGCCGGCCGACGGACGGCCAGTGGGTCGAGATGCGGACCGTCCGGGCAGGCGGGGTCGGGATCAGCCGGATCGCAGGAGAACCGGCAGCCCTGCACGACGAGCTGGTCGGGCTGCACCGCCGCGAGCGCACGCACCATCGTCGACTTGGCCGTACCCTTCTCGCCCCGGACCAGCACTCCGCCGACCTCGGGCGAGATCGAGGTGAGCACCAGGGCCAGGGCCATGTCGTCGGAGCCGACGACGGCAGAGAAGGGGAAGGTACGCACGATCGGTGAGGGCCTCCTCGCGGGTGTCCACGCCCGCTGTTGTCGGGTGCACCGCCGAGGTGCGGCGGTGGGCGGCAGGGACGTTCTGGCTGGCCGTCTGATCGCTGCGATCAGCCGGGTCACAGTGGCGGGACCGCTCCAGATCTGCCCTGGATTCCTCGCCTGTCGCCGTCGCCGATCATCCCACACCGACTCGCGTAGGGTCGTGGCCGTGCTGGATCGCCTGGAGGTCGTCGGGATCCCGGCCGGAGGTTGGCCCGAGCTGGGGGAGTCGGCCCGTCAGGTGATCACCGCCGCGGGGGTGCTGATCGGCGGGCGGCGGCACCTCGACCTGGTCCGTGACCAGCTATCGCCGGACGTGCCCGAGGTTCCCTGGCCGAGCCCGCTGCGGCCGGCGCTGCCCGGGCTGCTGGAGACCTGGTCCGGCCACCGGATCGTGGTGCTGGCCAGCGGGGATCCTCTGGTCTCCGGGATCGGCTCGACCCTGATCGAGCTGCTCGGATCCGACGCGGTACGGATCCACCCGGCCGTCTCCTCGGTCGCGCTGGCCCGCGCACGGCTGGGCTGGCCCAGCGACGAGGTCCGGACCGTGAGCGCCGTCGGCCGTGATCTGGATCTGGTGCGGCGGCACCTCGCGCCCGCGCAGAAGCTGGTCGTGCTGTCCGCCGGCGCCGACACGCCTGTCGCTGTGGCCGAGCTGCTGACCGACGCGGGCTACGGGCCGAGTGCGTTGACCGTCCTCGGCGACCTGGGCAGCGAGCAGGAGGGGCGCTGGGACTTCACGGCGAGCGAGGCCTGTGGGGGATACCAGGTCGACTTCCCTTCGCTGAACATCGTCGCCGTCCATTGCTGCGCGCGTGTCGCGGCGCGGGCACGGCTGGGTTCGGTGCCCGGGCTGCCCGACGCTGCGTACGACCACGACGGCCAGCTGACCAAGCGCGACCTGCGCGCCTCCGCGCTGTCCCGGTTGGCGCCGGTGCCCGGCGAGCTGCTGTGGGACCTCGGTGCCGGCGCCGGCTCGATCGCCATCGAGTGGTCCCGGACCGATCCGCGCTGCCGGGCCGTCGCGGTCGAGCAGGAGCCGGTCCGCTCGGCCCGGGTCGCCGCCAACGCGGCCCGGCTGGGTGTACCTGGGCTCGAGGTGGTCACCGCTGCGGCCTACGAAGCACTGGACAGGCTACCGGCGCCGGACGCGGTCTTCGTCGGCGGCGGTGCAACGCTGGACCTGCTCGATAGGTGCTGGAGCCGGCTGCCGATCGGCGGCCGACTGGTCGCTCACGCCGTCACCATCGAGACCGAGCAGGTCCTGATCCAGGCCTGGCAGGCGTACGGCGGCGAGCTGACCCGGATCTCGGTCGAGCGGCTGGAGCCACTCGGCCGCCTGCACGGCTGGACGCCGGTCCGCCCGGTGGTCCAGTGGGCGGCGACCGCATGACAACCCCGGCTGGCGCTCCCTTTCCTGCTCTCACGCTCCCTCTGCAAAGGGAGCGTCAGCGCAGTAAAGGGAGCGTCAGCGGGGGTGGTACGGGGATCCAGCAGTGACCGTGCACTTCATCGGGGCCGGGCCGGGCGCGGCCGACCTTCTGACCCTGCGAGCCGTCCGACTGATCTCCGGCTCGCCGGTGTGCGTTTACGCCGGCACCTACCTCGACGATGCGGTGCTCGCCCACTGCCCGTTCGACGCGACGCTGATCGACTCATCGACCCTGTCCCTGGACGAGATCACCGAGCACCTGGTGGCAGCCCACCACGCCGGACGCGACGTCGCCCGACTGTGCTCGGGCGACCCGTCGCTCTACTCCGCGCTGGCCGAGCAGGCTCGTCGGCTGGACCGGGCAGGCGTGCCGTGGGACGTCACTCCGGGGGTGCCCGCGTATGCCGCCGCGGCCGCGATCCTCGGCCGGGAGCTCACCGTCCCCGGTCTGGCCCAGACCGTGATCCTGACGCGCGCGCAGGCGGCCTCGACGGCGATGCCGGCGACCGAGGAGCTGGAACGGCTGGCCGCGATCGGCGCGACGATCGTGCTGCATCTGGCCATCCGCCGGACCCGCGAGCTGGCCACCCGACTCTCCGCCTCCTATGGCCCGGAGTGCCCGGCGGCCGTCGTCTGTCGGGCCACCCAGCCCGACGAGCTCGTGCTCCGCGGCACCCTGGCCGACATCGGCGACCAGGTCGAGGAGGCCGATCTCCGGATGGCCGCGGTGATCATCGTCGGACCTGCGCTGGCCGCCGAGGGGTTCGTCGACTCCCACCTCTACGGCACGCGGATCCGCGGCGCCAGGGTCACCGGCGGACGCGATAGCTCTGCAGTGTGATCCCGGATCGGAAGGCCCGGTTCTCGATCAGGTCCAGCGCCGGCAGGGCGACGTCATCGGGGACCAGCCGGCGGCCACGCCCGACGACCACCGGGAAGACGAACAGCCGGAGCTCATCGACCAGCCCGGACCGCAGCAGCTCGTGGGTGAGCTGGATGCTGCCGGTGCAGACGATGTCGGTGCCCTCGGCCTCCTTCAGGGCGGTGACCTCTTCGACCACCGGCCCGGACAGGATCACGGAGTTCTGCCACTGCGGATCGGTCAGGGTGGAGCTGATCACGTACTTCGTGACCGCGTTCAGCTGGGCCGTGATCCCGGATTCGTCGTCGGTCTGCAGCGGCCAGTAGCCGCGGAAGTCCTCGAACGTCCGCCGGCCGACCAGCAGGGCGTCGCTGCGGGAGTCCTGCTCGTGGATCGCCTCGAGCACGTCAGCCTGGTCATCGGCGACGTCCGCCGTCGCGAACCAGTCGTCGCTCAGGTCGATCACGCCGTCGATGGTCATGTTCTGGGTGATGGCGAGAGTACGCATGGCTGGTAGGACCGGCTTCCGGGCGGGAAATCATCGTTCAGTCCGCGGGCGGCAGCAGCACGAGGCCGGCGGCGTAGCTCACGCTCAAGGCGCCCAGTCCGACGAGCAACGATCGGATGACCGTTCGTGAGGCGGACAGATGGGACGATCGAGCAGCGATGATCGAGGTGAGGCACAGCGAGACCACGACGGCCAGCAGGACGGCAATCGCGTCGATCGCGAGCGGGGCCAGCACGGTGATCGTCAGCGGGATCCCGGCGCCGACGGCGAACGAGATGCCGGAGCTGAGGCCGGCCAGCACCGGAGCCCGGGGGGACGGGATCTCGTCGATCCCGTACTCGGTCTCCAGCTGAGCGGCCAGCGGATCTTCAGCCATCAGCTGCTCGGCGACCTCGCGAGCCATCGCTCCTCCCGGCGGTCAGTGTGGCATGGCCTCGTGGCGGTCGAGGAGCCTCCGCATTGCGGAAGTCAGTTTTCACTAGGGTCTAGCGCCCGCAACATTCCTGGATTACAGTGCCGCCAACGCTCCATCGTTGTTCGCATGGAAAACCTGCGGCGGAGCCACGACAGCCGTTCGAACCATGCACCCTCCTCCACCCCGGGGGAGTCGCCCGACGAAGGGCGTCAGGTGTGTCGTGGATTGGAGCGTGATGACGATGTCGCGAGTGAACGTCAACGGATTTCCTCGGTCGTTGGACGGTGTGGGGGGTGAGACCACGCTGCTGGATCTCCTGCGCAACGTTGGCCTGACCGGCACCAAGGAGGGCTGCGCGGAGGGCGAGTGCGGTGCGTGCGCCGTGGTGGTGTTGAGGCCCGATGCCGACGCCGAGCGCAGCACCTGGACGGCGATCAACGCGTGTCTGGTGCCGGCGGCGTCGATGGACGGCCAGGAGGTGGTGACCGCCGAGGGTCTGGGAACGCCGGCCGACCTGCACCCGGTGCAGCGGGAGATGGCGGTCCGCGGCGGCTCGCAGTGCGGCTACTGCACGCCGGGCTTCGTCTGCTCGATGGCGGCGGAGTTCTACCGTCGTGGGCGCTGCGCCGGTAAGGGTGCGGAGACCGAAGACGTCATGGAGCCGCCGGCCGCCGATCACGAGCACGGTCCGAACGGATTCGACCTCCATGCGCTGTCGGGCAACCTGTGCCGCTGCACGGGCTATCGCCCGATCCGGGACGCGGCGTACGCGCTGGAGGACCCGACGCCCACCGATCCGCTCGCCGCCCGCATCGAGGATCCCGCACCCGCTCCGGTGCCGGGCACCATCACCGGGCCGTTCGGCGACTACCTGCGCCCCGCATCGCTGGCCGAGGTGCTCGACCTGCTCGTGCAGCACCCGGATGCCAAGCTGGTGGCGGGTTCGACCGACTGGGGAGTCGAGGTGAACCTCAAGCACGCCCGCGCTGAGCTGAGCATCGGCATCGACCGGCTGCCCGAGCTGCGGGCGTACGAGATCACCGACACGTCGATCACCCTGGGAGCGGCGCTGACCCTGTCGGAGATCGAGACCCGGCTGGCGGGCTCGGTTCCGTTGCTGGCTTCGCTGTTCCCGCAGTTCGCGTCCCGGCTGATCCGCAACTCCGCCACCCTCGGCGGCAACCTGGGCACCGGCTCACCGATCGGGGACGCCACGCCGGTGCTGCTCGCCCTCGGCGCTCAGCTGGTGCTGGCCTCGGCGGCGGGGGAGCGGACCGTCGCGCTGGCCGACTACTTCACCGGCTACCGGCAGACGGTCCGGCAGCCGGGCGAGCTGATCAAGAGCATCGTGATCCCGCGGCCGCTGGCTCCGCTGACGGCGTTCCACAAGATCGCCAAACGGAGGTTCGACGACATCTCCAGCATCGCGGTCGCGTACGGGCTCACGCTCGCCGACGACGGCACCGTCGCCCAGATCACCATCGGGATCGGCGGTGCGGCGGCCACCCCGCTGCGAGCCGTCGCCACCGAGGACTTCCTGCGGGGCTTGGCCTGGACGCGGGAGACGGCCGACTCCGCAGCCGAGGTGATGGCGACCGAGGGGACACCGATGGGTGACCACCGCGCGTCGTCGGCGTTCCGGAAGGCGATGCTCGGCCAGTCGGTCCGCAAGTTCTTCGCCGAGACGAACGAGTCCCGGCAGCTGGGAGGTGCGGCATGAACGGGAACGTGGCGGGGCTGGCCGACCGTCCGACCGGAGCCAAGGTCGGGTTGGAGCTGCCGCACGAGGCGGCGAGTCTGCACGTGACGGGGCAGGCGCTCTACACCGACGACCTGATCATGCGCACGGCCGAGGTGCTGCACGCCTGGCCGGTGCAGGCGCCGCACGCTCGGGCCCTGATCACCGACCTGCGGGTGAAGCCGGCGTACGACATCGACGGCGTGGTGCGGGTGCTGACCGCCGAGGACGTGCCCGGGGTCAACGACGCCGGCATCAAGCACGACGAACCGCTGTTCCCCGGCGAGGTGATGTTCTACGGTCACGCGATCTGCTGGGTGCTGGGTGAAACCCTCGATGCGGCCCGCCGAGGAGCGGAGGCCATCGAGGTCGACTATGAACCGCTGCCCAGCCTGATGACGCTGAACGAGGCGATCGAGCGGGAGTCCTTCCAGGGTCACCAGCGAACCCTCTCCCGCGGCGACGTCGCGGCCGGGCTCGCGTCGGCGACGCACCGGTTCAGCGGCGAGTTCGAGTTCGGCGGCCAGGAGCACTTCTACCTGGAGACGCACTCCTCGCTCGCCCTGGTCGACGAGAACGGCCAGATCTTCGTCCAGTGCTCCACCCAGCACCCGTCGGAGACGCAGGAGATCGTCGCCCACGTGCTGGGTCTGGACTCGCACGCCGTGACGGTGCAGTGCCTGCGGATGGGTGGTGGGTTCGGTGGCAAGGAGATGCAGCCGCACGGTTTCGCCGCGATCGCCGCGCTCGGGGCGACGCTGACCGGCCGGCCGGTCCGGCTCCGCCTGAACCGCACGCAGGACATGACCATGTCTGGCAAGCGACACCCGTTCCACTCCTCCTGGGAGGTCGGGTTCGACGACGACGGTCTGATCACCGGGCTTCAGGTGACGCTGACCAGCGACGGCGGCTGGAGCCTGGACCTCTCCGAGCCGGTGCTGGCCCGGGCGCTGTGCCATCTGGACAACGCCTACTGGATCCCGAACATCGAAGCCCACGGTCGGATCGCGAAGACCAACAAGACGTCGCAGACCGCGTTCCGGGGCTTCGGCGGACCGCAGGGCATGATCGTGATCGAGGACATCCTCGGCCGCTGTGCCCCGCTGCTGGGGATCCCGGCGGAGACGCTGCGGCGCCGCAACCTCTACCAGCCGGGGCAGGCGACACCGTACGGTCAGCCGGTCCGGCATCCCGAGCGGCTGGCAGATATCTGGTCCCAGCTGCTGACCAGAGCCGACTACGGGCAACGGCTGGCCGAGCTGGAGGCCTTCAACGCCGCGCACCCGCACACCAAGCGCGGGTTGGCGATCACTCCGGTGAAGTTCGGCATCTCGTTCAACCTGACCGCCTTCAACCAGGCCGGCGCGCTCGTCCACGTCTACAAGGACGGGTCGGTGCTGATCAACCACGGCGGCACCGAGATGGGCCAGGGCCTGCACACGAAGATGATCCAGGTCGCCGCGACCGCGCTCGGCGTCCCGCTCAGCGCCGTGCGGCTGGCCCCGACCCGGACCGACAAGGTGCCCAACACCTCCGCCACGGCGGCGTCCTCCGGGGCCGATCTCAACGGTGGCGCGATCAAGAACGCCTGCGACCAGATCCGCGAGCGACTGGCCGAGGTGGCGGCCCGCAAGCTGAACATCCACCCGGCCGACGTCCGGTTTCACGACGGGATCGTGACCGGGATCGGCTTCCACGATCGACAGATCACCTTCGCCGAGCTGGCCCATGCGGCCTACTTCCAACGGGTGTCGCTGTGGGCGGCTGGCTTCTACCGCACCGAGGGTCTGCACTGGGACGCGGAGCGGATGCAGGGCGAGCCGTTCAAGTACTTCGCCTACGGGGTGTCGCTGTCGGAGGTCGAGGTCGACGGTTTCACCGGCGCCTACCGGTTCCTGCGGACCGACATCGTGCACGACGTCGGCGACTCCCTGTCGCCGCTGATCGACCTCGGTCAGATCGAGGGTGGCTTCGTGCAGGGTGCGGGCTGGCTCACCCTGGAGCAGCTGCGCTGGGACGTCTCCGAGGGACCCCATCGGGGCCGGCTCGACACCCAGGCGGCGTCGACGTACAAGCTGCCGAGCTTCTCGGAGATGCCGGAGACGTTCAACGTCCACCTGTACGAGAAGGCGACCGAGTCCGGGGTCGTCTACGGTTCCAAGGCCGTCGGCGAGCCGCCGCTGATGCTGGCCTTCAGCGTCCGAGAGGCGCTGCGGCAGGCCTGTGCGGCGTTCGGACCCGAGGGCACGTCGGTCGACCTGGCCAGCCCGGCGACGCCGGAGGCCGTCTACTGGGCCCTCGACGCCGCTCGCTCCGCCGCCGGCTCGGAGGCCTGATCATGGACTGGCTCCGAGCCGCAACGCAGCTGCGTGACGCCGGCGAGCCGGGCGTGTTGATCACCGTGACCGCTGTTCGTGGCCACGCTCCTCGCGACGCCGGGGCGAAGATGGTGGTCGGCTCGTCGAGGACGTGGGGCAGCATCGGTGGCGGCAATCTCGAAGAGGTGGCGATCACCCGTGCCCGGACCATGATCATCGAGCGCAGCAGCGAGGTGATCACCGATACCGCCCGACTGAATCCGCACCAGCGCACGGAGTTCGGCCGGCAGTGCTGCGGCGGTGAGGTCACTGTGCTGTTCGAGCCGCTACCGGCCCGACCGACGATTGCGATCTTCGGAGTCGGGCACGTGGGCTTCGAGATCGCCCGGATCGCCGCGCGCTGGGACGTCCGACTGGCCCTGGTCGACTCGCGGGCCGCCGAACTCGATCCGCTGCGGCTGGTGGAGATCACCGACAGCGACGCCGACGTCACCGTGCACCGGGCCGTGCTCGGCGAGACCATCCTGGAACGACTCCCCGCCGGCTCCCACGTGCTGATCATGACCCACGACCACGCTGAGGATTTCGCCCTCTGCGATGCGGCCCTGCGCCTACCCGAGGGTCACCTGGCCAGCATCGGCCTGATCGGCTCCTCGGCCAAGTGGGCACGCTTCCAGACCAACCTGGTCGAGCACGGCCACACCGCGGAGCGGATCGCCACTATCACCTGCCCCATCGGCCTTCCCACCATCGCCGGCAAGGAGCCGGCCGTGATCGCCGTGTCGGTCGCCGCCGCCCTGATGCAGTCGCTGCAGGCCCGGGCTCAGGTCTCGCGATGACGATCTTCCGCAGCACCGTTCTCGACGTCGTCCAGGACCCCTTCCACAGCGAGGATCCCACCGCGACGCTGCGGGCCGACGACGACGGCGCCCTGCTGGTCCGCGACGGCGTGATCATCGACCGTGGCCCGTACGCCCGGATCATGGCCGAGCACGGGGGAGAGGACGTCGTCGACCTGACCGAGGGCATCCTGCTGCCCGGCTTCGTCGACACCCACGTGCACTACCCCCAGGTCCGGGCCATCGCCGGCCTCGGCATGCCGCTGCTGGACTGGCTGGACCGGTGCGCCCTCCCGGAGGAGGCCCGGCTCGCCGACCAGACCTACGCCGCGGCCGTCGCCGACGAGCTGATGACCTGCCTGGTCGGGGCCGGCACCACCACCGCGCTGGTCTTCGGCTCCCACTACCTCCCCGCGATGGACGCCCTGTTCGGTGCCGCGGAGCGCACCGGGCTGCGAATCACCTCCGGACTGGTGGTCAGCGACCGGATCCTGCGCGACGACCTCCTCACCACCCCCGAGCAGGCCCTGGTCGATGGTCGGATGCTGCTGGATCGCTGGCACGGTAGGGGAAAGCTCCGCTACGCCGTCACGCCGCGGTTCTCCCTGTCGGCGTCGGAGCCGATGCTGGACTCGTGCGCTGAGCTGCTGTCCACAGCCGAGGGCGTCTACGTGACCAGTCACATCAACGAGAACGGGGCTGAGGTCGACCAGGTCGCGAGCCACTTCCCGGCCCGGTCGCACTATCTCGACACCTACCACCACCACGGTCTGATCGGCGACCGGACCGTGCTGGCCCACAACGTCCATCCCACCGACCACGAGCTGGAGGTGATGGCCGAGGTCGGCAGCTGGGTCGCCCACTGCCCGACCAGCAACGCCGCCCTCGGCAGCGGGTTGTTCCCGTTCAAGCGTCACGACGCGTACGGCGTCGGCGTGGCACTCGGGTCTGACGTGGGCGCCGGGACCGGGTTCAGTCTGATCAAGGAGGGACTGCAGGCCTACTTCGCCCAGCAGCTCCTCGGGCCCGCTGGGCTGCCGTTGACGCCGGCCCATCTGCTCTACCTGGCCACCCGGGCCGGTGCCCTGGCGCTCGGTCTCGGCGACCAGATCGGGGACTTCCAGGTCGGTCGGCGCTTCGACGCCGTCTGGTTGCGGCCGCTCCCGGACAGCACTCTCGACATCGTCCTGCGGCACGCGCCCGACGCGTCGGATGCCCTCGCCAAGGTCTTCGCCCTCGCCACCCCGGCCGACGTCGCCGGGGTGTGGGTCGAGGGGAAGTCAGTGAGCCCCCGTCCTTCCGCCGGCCTGACAGCCGGCTTGCCCCCCGCCTCCGCTCCTACGCCTGAAGAGGCTGCCTAGCCCGCACGTCCGCTCGTCGCCTCACCCGCACGTCCGCTCGTCGCCTGACCCGCACGTCTGCTCGTCGCCCAGAACCGCTCCTCACTCCCGAGAGGCTCCGCCCATGACCCAGACCACCACACCCGAGCCAGCCACCTCGGCCAAACCTGTCTCCGGTTTCGACCGCTACTTCGGCATCACCGCCCTCGGCTCCAACATCCCGCGGGAGCTGCGGGCGGGTTTCACCACCTGGCTCACCATGAGCTACATCCTGTTCGTCAACCCGCAGGTGCTGTCCGGCGCCATCGACGTGCCGAACGGGTTCAACCAGCTGTTGACCACCACCTGCCTGGCCGCCGCCTTCGGGTCGTTGGCGATGGGCATCGTGGCTCGCTACCCGTTCGCCCAGGCACCTGGGATGGGGTTGAACGCGTTCTTCGCCTACTCCGTCGTCGGCGCCATGGGCTACCCGTGGCAGACCGCCCTCGGTGCGGTGTTCGTCTCCGGTGTCCTCTTCGTGGTGCTCAGCGTCGCCGGCGCTCGACAGGCCATCGTCAAGGCCATCCCGCTCAGCCTCAAGTTCGCCATCACCGCGGGCATCGGCGCCTTCCTGGCCTTCCTCGGCTTCAGGTCGGCCGGCATCGTGGTCGCCAACGAAGCCACCCTGGTCGGGCTCGGCTCGCTCAGCAACCCCAACGCGTGGCTGGCGATCATCGGCCTTCTCGGCACGGCCGTGCTGATGTACAAGAAGGTCAAGGGCGCCATCCTGTACGGCATCATCGGCACCTCGCTGTTGGCGATCATCACCCGCGTGCCCGTCTACGTCGGGGCGGACGGCAACCCGGCTGCTTTCTCGGGCTTCGGCAACGGCATCATCGGTGTGCCGGTCTGGCCGAGCGATCTGATCGGGCAGCTCGACATCGGCGCCGCCCTCGGGCTCGGCCTGTTCAGCGTCGTGTTCACGTTCTTCTTCGTGGACTTCTTCGACGCGACCGGCACCCTGACCGGTCTGGCTCAGCGGGCCGGCTACCTCGATGCGCAGGGCGATATGCCGAGGGCCCGGCTGACCTTCTCGATGGACGGCCTGGCCGCCATGTTCGGCGCCTTCGTGGGCACCTCGACCACCACCGCGTACGTGGAGAGTGCCTCCGGCATCGAGGAGGGCGGCAAAACCGGCGTCACCGCCAGTACGGTCGGGATCTTGTTCATCCTGTCGACGTTCCTGTGGCCGTTGGCCGGAGCCGTCCCCGGGGCCGCGACCGCTCCGGCCCTGATCCTGGTCGGCGCGCTGATGATGCAGGCGGCCAAGGACATCGACTGGGCCGATCTGTCCGAGGGCGTGCCGGCGTTCCTGACCGTGATCTTGATGCCGCTGACCTTCTCGATCGCCAACGGTGTCAGCTTCGGCGTGATCGCCTACTGCGTGATCAAGCTGGTCGCCGGTGAGGGCAAGAGGGTCAGCCCGATCCTGTACGTGGTCGCGCTGCTTCTGATCGCTCGCTACGTCTTCCTCGGCGAGGCGTGATCGGCAGCCCCTGAGGCGCCGGCCTACTTATCGGCCGGCGCCTTGACCACGAGCACGGGCACGTCGGCGTGCAGGATGATGCTCTGCGTCACGCTGCCCAGGAAGAGCTTGCCGACCGGACTGCGCCGGCGGGCCCCGATCACCAGCAGCTCGGCGTCGACGCCGGAGAGGACGTCGAGCACCGCTTCGGCCACGTCCTCACCGGTGGTGACCTGCAGGGTCCACTCGACGTCGTGCAGGTCGACCTCGCGGAGCACCTTGGTGATCTCGTCGCTCAGTCCGGCCTTGTGCGCCTCGATGACGTCGAGGTCGACGCCCTCGGCGACGTGGATGACAGTCATCGGGACCTGCCGCAGGTTCGCCTCCTTCGCGCCCTCCTGCAGGGTCAGGTGGCCGGTGGTGGATGCCTGGTGTGCGACGACGACGCTCATCTGTACTCTCCTCAGTGCTGGGTGCCGCCAACCTATCGAAGGCGGCCCACGGGGTCCGATGGTAGCGTCAAATGTCAGGACAAACTAGTCCATGGCGGGCACACTGGGGTGGCCACCCGGATCGGATCTACGCCCGGCGGTCGTCTCGAACCTCGGGCTCGGGTTGCGAGCGCCGGGTCCACACCCGGCCGCCGGTCACGACAGTGCCGGACGAGCCGATGATCACCAGGCAGCGCATGTCCACCGTCGCCGGCTCGAGGTCGGCGAGCGTGGTGAGCAGCACCTGCTCGTCGGGCCGACCCACGTCCCGTCCGATGATCACCGGGGTGTCCCGCGCCCGGTGCTCCAGCAGCAGCGACCGAGCCTGGTCGACCTGGGACGTTCGGCTACGAGAAGCCGGGTTGTAGAGCGCGATCACCAGGTCTGACTCTGCCGCGGCGCGCAGCCGTCGCTCGATGATCTGCCAGGACTTCAGCCGATCTGACAGCGACAGCACCACGTAGTCGCCGCCGAGCGGCGCGCCGGCCCGAGCCGCCACCGCCTGCGCCGCGGTCACCCCCGGCAGCACGCTGATCCGCACCCGGGTGTAGCGCTCGTCGGTCGAGGCAGCCTCGAACGCCGCAGAGGCCATCCCGAACACCCCCGCGTCGCCCCCCGACACGAGCGCGACCTTCTCCCCCCGCAGAGCCAGATCGAGGGCGAACCGGGCCCGGTCCAGCTCGACGGTGTTGCCGCTGGCGTGCCGCTGCAACCCGGCGCGTGGCGGCACCCGGTCCACGTAAGGGCCGTAGCCGACGACATGATCGACCAGCCCCAGCGCGTCGGTCACCTCCGGGGTGACCCAGCGGTCGGGCCCTGGGCCGAGACCCAACACGAGCAGCTCGGCGTCAGTGGTCTCGCTCGGGTCGGTGGAGGGATCGGCGCCCGCGGCCCGCCCGCCACTGTCCTCGCGCCGATCACGCCCCGGCACGATGATCGAGGAGAAGTACGGGACGGTGTCCGCATCGACCTCGACGACCGGCCGGACGCTCTCCCGGCCGGTGCTCGCTCGCTCCACGTACACCGCGGCGTCCAGGCGGCCGGCCTGCCGCAACGCCTCTCGTACCCCCTCGAAGGTCCGGCCGAGCTTCATGATGACGGCGGCGTCGGTGTCGGCGAGTCGCCGGGCCAGCTCCGGCACCGGCAGCGTCCCGGGTAGCACGGTGAGCACGTCCTCGTGCCGGACCAGCGGCACTCCCACCGCGGCCGAGGAGGCGCTCACCGAGGTCACCCCCGGAACGATCTCGCAGCGGAACCGCATCGAAAGCCGGTCGTGCAGGTACATGTACGACGAGTAGAACAGCGGATCGCCCTCGGCCAGCACGACGACCGTCCGGCCGGCGGCGAGATGGGTGGCCAACCGGGCGGCGGACTCGTCGTAGAACTCGGCGATCTCGCCGTAGTAGCCGCCGGCGTGCTCGACCGGTCCGACGGTGACCGGGTAGGCCAGCAGCTCCTCCTGGATGCCGTTCGGGATGAGGTCCGCGACGATGGATCGGGCGATCGAAGTGCCCTTCGTACCGGAGTGGTACGCGATCACCTCAGCCGCGGCGATCAGCCTGGTGGCCTTGACCGTCAACAGCTCCGGGTCGCCCGGTCCGACGCCGACGGCGTACAGGGTGCCGCTGCTCGACGAGGCGATGCTCACAGCTCATCCTCCCGGGCGAGGGCGTTCAGGGCGGACGCACACAGGGCGGAACCGCCGCGCCGCCCGTGCACCACCAGGTACGGGATCTGGTCAGGGTGCTGGACCAGGGCCAGCTTCGACTCCGCCGAACCGACGAAGCCGACCGGGATGCCGACGATCGCGGCCGGCCGGGGGCCACCGTCGCTGATCAGCTCCAGCAGCGCGAACAAGGCGGTGGGGGCGTTGCCGATCGCCACCACCGCACCGTCGAGATCCTCGCCCCACAAGGAGACTGCGGCGGCAGACCGGGTCGTTCCCCAGCGCTCGGCCAGCTCGGCGACCCGCGGGTCGTGCAACAGACAGCGCACCTGGTTGCCGGCCGGCAGCCGCCGCCGGGTGACGCCTGAGGCGATCATCTCTGCATCGGTGAAGATGGGTCGGCCGTCCCGCAGAGCGTCCCGGGCCGAGGCCACCAGCAGAGGGTGCACCTCGACGTCGGCCACCAACCCGGGATCACCGCTGGCATGGATCATCCGGACCACGACCTTCTCCGCGTCCGCCGGCACGGCCGTCAGGTCGGCCTCGGCCCGGATGGTGGCGAACGAGGCCCGGTAGATGGCGGCGGGGTCGTCGAGGTAGTCGTACCGACGGGTCGGTCGGCGGATGATCGGCTCACTCATCAGCGGCCACTTCTGATCGCGTCGCCCGCAGCGCCTCGGTCAGCGTCGGTGCGACCAGGTCGACGTGCTCGGCGGTCGGTGCTCCGCAGCGTCGCTCACACCCCGAGAGATGGGTCCGAGGCAGGTCGTCGCCGGAGGCCACCAGCGCCGCCGCCATCGCGGTCGTGTCGATCCGGGCCCGGGTGCAGAAGGGAGCGCCGACGCAGGCGCTGAGCTGAGCCCAGACCGAATCCTCGTCGACCACGAAGCCAGCCCGCTCCAACGAGCCGAGGCAGTCGCCGGTGCCCGGCAGAACCAGTCCCCGCCAGGGCGACACCACCACCGGACCCGCAGTCACCAGCTGCTCGACCAGCTGCGTCTGCGCGAGGGTGAGCCGGGCCAGCGGCACCCCCACGGAGGCGGCGCCGCCGAGGCGTCCCAGCGGTACGGCGGGTGTACCCCGGACCGGCTCGACCGGGTCCAGGTCGAGGGACTCGATCCAGTCGGGCAGGTCGGTGACGTGCCAGGCGCCGGTGGCCGCCCGGGCAGCGGTGAACCGCTGAGCCAGCTCCAGCAGCGTCTCCACGGCCTCGTCCACCCCAACCGGCAGACCTCGATCGGCCGACCCGACGAGCACGACACCATCGGTCGGGCCAGTCGCCTGGTAGCCCAGATCGAAGGTGAGGTCGACCACGTCGCCGCGGCCGTCGTCGAGCACGAACAGGAAGCGACCGGGCAGGTCGGCCAGCTCGGGTACGGCGATCAGACCGGCGTCCAAGGTCGAGGTCAGCGAGGTGAGGTCGGTCAGCCCGCCGAGCAGGCCGGTCAGCGGTGAGGTGACGATGTTGCGAACCCGCTCATGACTCGCGGTCGGCAGCACCCCGGTCGCGGTGATCTCGTCGACGAAGGCGGCCGGCAGCGGATCGGGCAGCCCGCGGAGCTGCAGTCCGGCGCGCGACGTCAGCTGCAGGACCCCGTTGCCGTACGAGGTCGCGAGCTCGGCCAGGCGGCGCAGCACCGACGCCTCGATCCGGCCGCCGGGCAGCCGGAGACGCACCATCGCGCCGTCCTCGGCCTGGTGAGGCCGTAGGACGCCGGGGCACGCATCGGCTGCTCGCATTCGCACATCTTATGGAGCCGGTCACAGATTTCCGGCGGCTGCTCACCACAACTAGAATCGGCCGGGTTATGGACGACCCCGCGCCGCCCGACTGCTGTCCTCGAACTCCGGACCACCATGGCGCTTGACCTGATCTGGGTCGGGGTCGGACTGGTGCTCACCGTCGGCACTGGCCTGTTCGTCGCCTCGGAGTTCGCTCTGGTCAATCTCGACCGCAACGACCTGGAGAGCCGGCAGCAGCGCGGCGAGAAGGGCCTCGAATGGACGATCAACGCCTTGAAGATCACCTCGACGCACCTGTCCAGCGCCCAGCTCGGCATCACCCTCACCACGTTGCTCACCGGCTACACGATGGAGCCGGCGATCAGCCGACTCCTCGAAGGCCCACTCATCGAGCTGGGTCTGCCCGCCGCCAGCGTGCCCTGGGTCGGCACCGTGGTCGGCATGTCCATCGCCACCTTGTTCTCGATGGTGCTCGGCGAGCTGGTGCCGAAGAACTTCGCCATCGCGCTGCCGCTGCGCACGGCGCGGGTGGTGGTGCCGTTCCAGACGGTGTTCACCGCGATCTTCAAGCCGCTGGTGCTGCTGTTCAACAACACGGCGAACGCGGTGATCAGGTCACTCGGCATCGAGCCGAAGGAGGAGTTGTCCGGCGCCCGGACGGCGGAGGAGCTCAGCTCCCTGGTCCGCCGCTCGGCCACCGAGGGGATCCTCGACCAAGATCACGCGACGCTGCTCAGTCGTACGCTGCGGTTCTCCGAGCACTCCGCCGAGGACGTGATGACACCGCGGGTGCAGATGATCAAGGTGCAGCACGACGACAGCGCGGACGAGATCGTGGCGCAGTCACAGCGGTCGGGATTCTCCCGCTTCCCGGTGATCGGCGACGACTCCGACGACATCGTCGGCGTCGTGCACGTCAAGCAGGCGTTCGCACTCCCCGCTGCCGAGCGTTCGACCACAAGCGCGGCGGACCTGGCCGTCCAGCCTCTGTTCGTGCCGCGGTCGATGGGCGCCGACACGCTGCTCGGGCTGCTGCGCCGGGGTGGGTTCCAGATCGCCATCGTGACCGATGAGTACGGCGGCACGGACGGGCTGGTCACCCTGGAGGACCTGGTCGAGGAGCTGGTCGGTGATCTTCGAGACGAGCACGACCGAAGCCGGGCCGGGATGGTGCGCGACGGTCGGGCGTTGATCTTCGACGCGTCCCTGCGGCCCGACGAGCTGCTGGAGCGGACCGGCATCAAGGTGCCGGTCGACGAGGAGTACGAGACCATCGCGGGCTTCGTCACCGACGAGCTCGACCGGATCCCGGAGGTGGGGGACGAGGTCGGCATCGACCAGGGCACGCTGCGGGTCGAGCGGGTCGACGGCAACCGGGTGGATCGGCTGCGCTTCACCCCGACCGAGCCCGAGCCCGGTGCGAGTGAGCACGACGTGATCCTCCACCAGCTGCGAGGGCAGCGTGGCGGAGAGGAGCCCGAGGATGGCTGAGTACGTGCCCGGCCTGATCGCCCTCGTCGTGCTGCTGGCCTTGAACGCCTTCTTCGTCAGCGCAGAGTTCGCCGTCATCTCGGCTCGGCGGTCCCAGATCGAGCCGCGGGCCGAGGCGGGCAGCACAGCAGCGCAGACCTCCCTGTACGCCATGGAGCACGCCACCTTGATGTTGGCGACCAGCCAGCTCGGTATCACCATCTGCTCGCTGTTGATCTTGAACGTGTCGGAGCCCGCGCTCCACCACCTGCTCGAGGTGCCGCTGGGTCTGACGCCGCTGACGGCGGACGGGATCAGCGCGTTGGCGTTCGTGGTCGCCCTGGTGCTGGTGACGTTCCTGCACGTGGTGTTCGGCGAGATGGTGCCCAAGAACATCTCCTTCTCGGTGCCGGACCGAGCCGTGCTGATGCTGGCGCCGGCGCTGGTCTTCGTGTCCCGGGTGTTCCGACCGATCATCTGGACGCTCAACGCGCTGGCCAACAGCGTGCTGCGGCTCTGCCGGGTGGAGCCGCAGGACGAGGCCACCAGCACCTTCACCTTGGACGAGGTGGCCGGCATCGTGGAGCAGTCCACCCGAGAGGGGGTGCTCTCGGACACGACCGGCGCCTTGTCCAACGCCTTCGAGTTCACCGCCAAGAAGGTGCACGACGTCGAGGTCCCGTGGCCCCAGATCGTCGCTCTGCCCCGGACGGCCACACCGGATCAGGTGCAGCACGCTCTCGCCGAGCACGGCTTCTCGCGCTACATCCTGACCGATGACGAGGGAGAGCCGAGCGGCTACGTGCATCTCAAAGACGTGATGGACCTGTCGACCGGTGACGGCATCGATCAGCCCTTCCCGGCCAAGAGGATTCGCCGACTTGCCTCGGTGTTCCGGGACTCCGACCTGGAGGACGGACTCGCCTCGATGCGACGGGGCGGCTCACACGTCGCCCGCTCCGTCGCCGGCGATGGTCAGGTGACCGGCATCTTGTTCCTCGAGGACATCATCGAGGAGCTGGTCGGCGAGGTGGACGACGCAACCAGCGCCTGATGTCCGCGAGCTGCTGGAGCGGCGCGGGACATCGGCGGAGTCGACGCAGGAGTCAGCCTGCAGGCGCTCCCGGCAGCGCAGGGGACTCGGGCTGGCGCAGCGTCCGCTTGTAGTACCTGGCGGACTCCTCGAAGTCGAGGGCGGCATAGAAGGCGCCGGCTCGACGGGTGGCCAGCGCCACGTACGCGGCATCGTGATCGCGAGCCCATTGCTCGGCCGCGCGCATCAGAGCCCGGCCGACGCCGGCTCCCCGGACGGCCGGTTCCACCATCACCTCATCGACCCACACGGCCGTGCCGTTGGCGTGGAACGTGCAGTGCCTGTGGGCCAGCAGATAGGCCACCGACCGGCCGTCGACCTCGGCGACCAGGAGCAGCGCGTCGGGCGAGTCCAACAGGCCGGCGAAGGTTGCGACGAACGCCCCGCGCTCGACCTGGTGCGACGTCGCGAGGTCACGTGCCAGCGGCCAGACCTGCTCGCAGTCTTCCGGTCGGGCAGATCGCACGACGGCATCGGTCATGGCCGCCTCGGGATCTCCAGCGCACGCAGCGGATCGCCCCCGTCGATGAACAACCGCGCGCCGTCTGTGGTGACCGCGGCGATCCGTTGCAGTGCGATCTCGCCGACGGCCGGGTGCCGACCGTCGAGAGCTCCGACCCGGATGGCGTAGACCAGGTGGTACGGCTCCTCGCCGGGTTCGAGGTCGAGCTCCTCGGCGGCGACCTGACGAAGGCGGAGCCGACCGTCGGCGATCTCGGCGGCGCCGGCCGAGCGAGCCAGCTCGATGGCTGTCGCGGAGCGGTCTGTGGCCAGGATCTGACCGGTGGTCAGACGTCGAGCGACGGCCCGAGCCGCTGCGCCCGGTCCGCAGCCGATCTCGAGGACGCGCGCCTCGGGCCACAGCGGCAGCGCGTCGACCACAGCGGCCAGTCGCGGAGAGAGTCGGTCGTTCACCCACTCAGCCTAGAGAGCGGGCCTGGCGAGTGTGGGGCCGACTGCGGTACGCCGCTGCGGTGACCAGCCCGATCGCCGCTCAGCCGCGACCGCGAACGAACGCGTATGCCCGCTCCGCCCGCGCACCAGCAGCGCCGTCGAACGGCACCAGCACCCACTCCCGCATCGGGCGCTGCCCGGGTTTGGCCAGCGGTAGACCCAGGCCCTCGCTGATCAGCGTGTTCACCTCGTCCTCCGGGAGCTTGATCATCAGCCGATCCCGGTACGTGCAGGCGAACACCTGGTTGTCCACCCGCATGCCGTCGGCGCCGTAACCACGGCGGGTGCCGTCCGGCAGCTCGACGTCGGCGAGGCCGGCGAAGCGTTCTTTGAGCTTCCCGTAGCCCGCCACCGGATCGGGCTCCCACCCAGGATCGCGGCCGAACAGCGCGACGAACCGCGTCAGGGGGTCGGCCTGCGCGTCGACGTCGACGGCGGGGGCGAACGGGCGCCGATCACCCAGTGTCTGGTCACCGACGGCAGCGAGCAGGGTCTGGGCCGGCTGCATCAGCGTCGTCGCCACCGGTTCCAGGTCCGCCGGCGAGGCGCCGGCCGCCTTCGCCAGGTCCCAGCCGTGCAGCAGGTGCTCGACGGAGCGGAGCACCACCACCTGCGCACCGGGCAGCCGTCCGACGGGGATGTCGTGGACCCCACTCAGGATCTCGGGCTGGTCGAGGAGGTGGGCCAGCCGATGGCTCCACTGTCGATAGTCCCGCGCCGTCGGCGGTGGCTGGTCCGCATCGGGCACCATCCGGGGGCGATCCGGTGGTGCTGTCTCACCGCTCAGGATGCCGACGAAGGCCCGGTCGCCACCGATCAGGTGGCCGAGCAGCTGGGCGTAGTTCCAGTCCGGACACGGCGTCTCCGCGTACGGGTCTGGTCCGGTGCTCACGATCGGCTCCACCGCCGCGGTGACGAGCCGGAAGATGTCGACGGAATCACTCATGCTTGAGAATCTAAAGTGGATGCTTGAATCGGTCAAGAGGTCGTGCTTGAGTGATCCGTGTGAGCCGTTCGTACGGGCAGTTGTGTGGTCTGGCGCTGGCGCTGGACGCGATCGGCGACCGCTGGAGTCTGTTGATCGTGCGGGAGCTGTTGACCCGACCGGACGGCGCCCGCTACACCGACCTGCGCGAAGGCCTGCCCGGTGTGGCGACCAATCTGCTGGCCGACCGGCTGCGGGACCTCGAGACCGGCGGCGTGGTCCGCCGTGAGGAACCTCGGCCGCCCGTCGCCACACCGGTGTTTCGGCTGACCGATCGAGGCCGCGCTCTGCTGCCGGCGATCGAGGCCCTGGCGGTCTGGGGCGGAGAGCGGGTGCCGACGACCGATGCCGACGCTGAGTTCCGGACTCGCTGGATGGTCATCCCGATCGAGGCGATGCTGACCGACGGTCGACCCGACGAGCCGCCGGTCACCATTGCGATCCGGACCGGCGACGAGCCGCTCGCGGTGTCCGTGGGTGGTGGCGACGTCCGGGCATCGACGGCAGCTCACGACCGCGAGCCCGATCTGGTGATCACCGGACCGGCCAAGCCGATCCTGGGCATCATCGCGGGCAAGCTGCCGGCCGCCGCGGCATCGAGCGTCGGTGTCTCCATCACCGGTGACCGTGGGGTTCTGGAGCGCATCGCGCGAGGCTAGAGTCGCACCGAAACCCTCCTCACTCCCGGAAGGCCCCGCTCATGACCGGAACCATCATCGTCGTCGGGGCCGGCCTCGCCGGTGGCACCGCCGTCACCGAGCTGCGCGAGCTGGGTCACGACGGTCCGGTGATCTTGATCGGCGCGGAGGTGCATCCTCCGTACGAGCGACCCCCGCTGTCCAAGGGGTATCTGCTGGGCAACGACCCGATCGAGGACGCGCTGGTGCACCCCGGCGACTGGTACGTCGAGCACGACGTCGACTTCCGACCCGCCACCACGGTGACCGGCGTCGACCCCGGCAGCCACCAGATCAGCGTGGGCGACGACACGCTGACCTACGACAAGCTGCTGCTGGCCACCGGGTCGCAGCCGAGAAGGCTGCGACTGGCCGAGGAGTCGGGCACGCCGACGGCCTATCTGCGCACCATCGAGGACAGCGACCGGCTGAAGGTCGCGACCTCCGCCGGAGCGAGGTTCGCGATCATCGGGGCGGGCTGGATCGGGCTCGAGGTCGCGGCGGCGGCGCGCCAAGCCGACTGCGCGGTGACGGTCTTCGAACAGGCCGAGCTGCCGCTGCTCGCGGTGCTGGGACCGGAGGTGGCGCAGGTCTTCGCCGACCTGCACCGCAGCCATGGCGTCGACCTGAGGCTGGGGAGTCAGGTCACCGCGGCGGATCTGCACGGCTTCGATCTCGTCCTGGTGGGCATCGGCGCGGCGCCCGACGTCGAGCTGGCCGCCGCGGCCGGGCTCGCGGTCGACGACGGTGTGCTGGTCGACGCTCGCCTGCGCACCTCTGACCCGGACGTGTACGCGATCGGCGATATCGCCAACCATGATCATCCGGTGCTCGGGCGCCGGGTCCGGGTCGAGCACTGGGAGAATGCGATCGAGCAGGGCAAGACCGCGGCCAAGAACCTCGCCGGCGCCGAGGAGGCGTACGAGCGGATGCCCTACTTCTTCACCGACCAGTACGACCTCGGGATGGAGTACGTGGGGAGCGTCGGGTCCGACGGCTACGACCGGGTGGACATCGACGGCGACCTGCACGGGTCCTTCCGAGCGTTCTGGGTGAAGAAGGACACCGTGCTGGCCGCCATGCAGGTCAACGACTGGGACGCCTCGGAAGCGATCAGGGAGAGCATCGGCACCCGTCGCTGATCAGAACCGCAGCAGCACCTTCGACGACCTCGATGCGTCCTTGGCGACCTCGAAGGCGTCCAGTGCGTCCGCCAACGGGTACTCGTGGGTGATCACCGGATCGACCACCAGGCTGCCGTCGGCCAAGGCCGCGATCACCTCGTCGATCTCGTCGTTGAAACGGAACGAGCCGACGAGCTCCAGCTCTCGGGTGATCGCCAGCGACATGGGCACCGGTTGGTCGCCGGTGGGCAGCAGACCGACCATGATCACCCGTCCGCCGCGGGCCGTCCCGCGGATGGCGCTGGCCAGACCGCGATGGCTGCCGCTCGAGTCGATCGCCACGTCGACCTGGAGTGCGGCGATGTCGTCCGTCTCGGTGGCCGCGAGCGTCCGGGTCGCGCCCAGCTCGCACGCGACTCTCAGCGCGTGATCATGGAGATCGACGGCGACGATCTCGGCGACGCCGGCCCGCCTCAGCACCGCGATGATCAAGGCGCCGATCGGCCCGGCCCCGATCACCAGTGCGCTCTTGCCGGTCAGCACACCGGCGCGCGAGACGGCGTGCCAGGCCACTGATGCCGGCTCGATCACCGCCGCGGTGCGCAGGTCGACAGCATCGGGCAGCTCGCGCAGCATCCGCGACGGCAGCGGCGCGAACTTCACGAATGCCCCGTCGGTGTGAGGGAAACGAGCCGCCGAGCCGAGGTAACCGCACAGCGGCGAGAGGTTCGGGCGACCGGCAGGGTAACGGGTCGTCCCGTCGTCGCCGGGGCTCGCCGGATGCACCGCCACCCGCGTCCCGACCGTCGGCCCCGAGCCGTTCCCGGCTGCGGCGACGACGGTGCCGACCACCTCGTGACCGAGCACCATCGGCGCCCGGAGGATCGACTCACCCGCCGCCCCGTGCGTCCAGTAGTGCAGATCAGACCCGCAGATGCCGCCGTACGCGATCTCGACGACCGTCTCGTCGGGACCGGGACCGCGCAGGGGCAGGTCGTCGATCCGCAGGTCGTGCGCGCCGTGGACGACGACGGCTGGGGAGGAGGCTGGCAGGATCATCAGATCACCGCCGTCATGCCGCCGTCGACGTAGACGACCTGCCCGTTCACGAAGTCGGACGCCGGCGAGGCCAGGAACACCAGGGCTCCGACCAGCTCGTGCACGCGGCCCCACCGGCCGGCGGGGGTACGCTGGGCGACCCAGGCGCTGAACTCCACGTCATCCACCAGCGCCCTGGTCAGCTCGGTGGCGAAGTAGCCCGGCGCGAGGGCGTTGGCCTGGATGCCGTGCGGACCGAGGTCGGCGCACATCCCCTGGGTGAGCATCACGATGCCGCCCTTGGTGGCGCTGTACGGAGTGATGTTCGGCCGGGCCAGCCGACTCTGGACGGATCCGATGTTGATGATCTTGCCGCTCCCGCGGGCGACCATGCCGCGCGAGACCCGCTGTCCGACCAGGAACGCGCTGGTCAGGTTGGCGGCGATCAGGTCGTACCAGTCCGACGCTGCGAACTCGGTGAACGGCGCGCGACGCTGGATGCCGGCGTTGTTCACCAGGATGTCGGGGGTTCCCCAGCGTTCCTCGATCCGACCCACGCCGTCGTCGACCGCCTCGGCGTCGGTCACATCGAAAATGGCCACCCGCACCTCACCGCCGGTGATCTCGCGCAGCCGGGCAGCAGACTTCTCCGCCCTCTCGGCATCGCGTCCGTGGACCATCACCCGTGCGCCCGCCTCGAGCAGACCCTGGGCCAGGGCGTACCCGATTCCGCGGCTGGAGCCGGTGACCAGCGCGGATCGCCCGGTCAGGTCGAAGATGGTCGAGCTCATCGAGTCACGTTCAGCGTCCGCACTTCGCCGGCTCCTGCTTCGTGAAGCGCGTCGGTCCAGGTGGTCTGGTCACGCGCCGCGATCTCTGGGGTGATGAAGGTGGTCGTGACGGTGATCAGGGCCAGCACGCACGCGTACACCCCCACAAGGTACCCACGAGCTGTCGAAACCCGTGACCGGATGGCACCGGGGCGCCGCCGGCTCGTCACTAGTCGGTCAGCTCGGCCACGGCCCGGGCGGTGAACCGCTCCGGTGGTGCCGTGGCCTCGTCGACGTCGACGGGATACCACGCTCCGACCAGGACGATCTCCGCGTACGAGACCTGCGCCGGGACCGGCACGTCCAGAGCGATTGCGCCGAGAGTGCCCGGCGGCACCACGGCGGTCCGTCGCACGCCGCCGAGACCCTCGGCGTCGCTCGTCATGAACCCGGCGGCCAGCTCCGGCAGCGGCACCTCACCGACCTGGCTGCCCTCGGTGATGAACCGAATCCGACACCCGGGCAGGTCCAGCAGGAACTGACAGGCCCGTTCGCCCCGCCCGACGACCGCCAGCACGAGCGGTCGAACGCCGCCCACCGCCGGCCCCGTGGAGCGAAAAACGAACAGCCCGGCGGCCAGCGGATCGGCCCGGCATCGCTCGGCGACCTGGCTGGCCAGCGTGCTCACGGCGCCGACCTCAGCGCTCTCGGTGTGCGTCGGGTCGATGGAGACGCGCGTGCCCGTCGCGGCCAGGGCCTCGAGCTCGTCGGCGCTGACCTCGCCGCGGAACTCCCCGATCAGCGTGGCGTCGCGAAGGGGAGCCAGAGCGAGCAGGCGGGCATCGCCGTTCGAACTCACCCGCAGCCGCTCGTCCACCGCCGCCGACGGGGTCGACCAGCGCACCGTCACGTCTGTGACCACTAGGCACCGACCTCCACCTTGAACTCGTCCTCCCTCGGCTTCTTGCGCAGCTTTGCGTTGAACGCCGCGAGCATCTTCTCGAACTGGTCAGTGCGGACCTTCGTCGAGTTCGACGACCCCATCAGTCCTTGGGCGCTGTAGCTGACATCCTGCGAGGGAGCCGTCGGCGCCGCGTTGGTCGATGTCGGCGCGGTCGGATCGATGCCGGTGCCGGCCGTTGCTGCCTTGTCGGCGTCCAGCCGGCCCTTCATGGCCGTGACGATCGCCGCCATCTGCGGATCCGCGGGCCCAGCGGCCGCCATTCCGGCTGGTGGGGTGCTGAGCAGCGTGGTGACCTCACCGGCGATGGCGGACTGCAGGTCGGTGACGCTGGCGGCCAGCGTGGGCTGGACGGCCTTGGTGATCAGGTCGGCGGCGACCTGCTTGGCCGCGGTCGTCGCGGCGTTCTGCACGAGCTCGTACGCCCGACGATAGAGGGGTCGAGCGGTACCGATCTTGGTCGGGGTGTGGCCGGGGATGAGTCCCGCGATGCCCGCCACCAGCGCGGAAGCGGCGGCTGCGCTCTTCAGGCCCTCGGACATCACCTTGGCGAAGGCGTCCGGGGTGACCGCACTCTCCAGGGCCGATCCGGCGGCCGACCAGGTGGCCGGCAGGGCCCGCAGCTTGCCGATCAAGCTGGCGGCGGGGATCGGTGGCAGACCTGGGCCGGCGGTGGTCGGACCCACGGCCTTGGCGGCGACCGCGTTCGCGTTGCCGGCGGTGGCGGTACCGGCCGCGGAGGTGCCGTAGACCCCGCTGGACATGTTGATCCGTACGTCGTCGAAGCCGGCGACCGCGACGTTGGTGTCGTGAGGAGCCTGCAGGGCACTCCAGTAGGCAGCCCCGATCAGCTTGCGTACCTCACCGATCGCGAAGGTGCCCCGCACGGCGGTGTCGGCGATCCCGAGGTTGCTGAAGTTGGTCGTGGTCTGGAAGGAGACGACCCCGGGGATCGACGGGTTCAGCTTGGGGTCGGCCTCCGCGGTCAGTGCCTTGGTCAGCTCGGTGCGTACGCCAGGGGTGACCGCACCCGCCTTCGCCGCAGCCGACAGCTTGCGGGTGACCGCGGCCCGCTTGGCATTCAGGGCGCTGATCATCAGCGGCAGTGCCGCCTGCAGCTGGGCATACATCGGGTTGGCCAGCGATGCGAGGGCCATCCGCTCGATGGTGGCCTTGTCCAGGGCCGCCTTCGCCGAGGCGGCGGATGCGGGTGCCGCCTTGTGGATCAGGAGGTTCAGCTGCTGGTTGGACTGGCTGTACTCATCGGGGATGCCGATCATGTGGCCGTACTCGTGGGCGTAGATCACCTCGTCGCCGTGCGGGTACGACGTGGAGCGCTTGGTCGGGTCGTCGTCCTGGCGATACCAGTTGCCGGCGTCGATGGGGTGGCCGGGTGATCCGGGGATGCTGGCCGGCGGGTGGACGATCACCTGCTGGTGGGCGGGGTCGTTCAGTCCGTACACGGCCTCGGCCTTGAACGTGACCGGCAGCCTGAGGGGAGTGGGTGGCAGCGGAGGTGCGCCGGCGCCGGCGCCCTCCCCCGGCTGAGGGTTGTCGTTGCTGGTGAAGACGATCTTGCGGGCGTTCCAGGTCCCGGTGGCCTTCGTGGCGGTCGCGGCTGCCCAGGCTCGCCGGTCCGACGGGTCGTTGGCGGGGATCTCCTTCGGCGACCCCAGCAGAGCTCCGAGCCTGGGCAGGTTGGTCGGGTTCGGGTTCGGCGGGGCCACCGTGTTCCGGTCCTGCTGCAGGAACCTGATCTTGATCAGCACCGTCACGCCGGTGTCGCTCCGGCTGATGTCGTAGCTGGCCGGGTTCTTGTCGCCGCCGACATTGGCGTTGCTGGTCGGCGTACCGCCCTGGAAGCCGCCGGCCTGGTGCGCTCCGGTGGCGTTCTCGGTGTTGTAGAGCGTCTCGTGGAACTGCGCGTTCACCGGCACGCGTTGCAGCGACTCGCGGACGGGGCCGAGGACCGCGCTCAGCGCTCGATTGCCGACCAGCCGTTGCAGCTCGGTGAGGGAGGCGGTGCGCGTGGTCGGGCGCGACGCCTTCGGAGGTCCGCTCGGCCGACGAGACGTCGTTCCAGGCTCATGGACTCGGTGCGGCGGCTGACTCATCGATCCCCCTCCGGTACCAGGCTCCCGCCTCGTCGAGGTCCGGGGAAGAGGTGGGCGTCGATCCCTTCGGGCCGGTCGTGCTGCCCGATCGGGCACCACGATGGGCGGTTGGCCTCCAACGCGACCCGGACAACGCCCGGACAGCCGTCCGACGATGGCGGACAAGGCTTCGCAAGGCGTACCAATCGTCCCTAGCATGGACAGGTGGGGCACCGGCGGGGGCGGCTTCGGGGTATCTGGGGGAGACCTTGGACGCTCTTCGCAGCGTGGTCCGCAAGCCCAGCGATCGAGAGCCGATGAACGATCCGCGCAACATGATGGACCCGGTGATCTTCTTGGAGAAGGTCCGGCGTCCGGTGCTGCGCGGCCTGGTCCGCGACCGGCTGGATCGCCGTCTCGCCGAGCAGATCGGGCCGGACCAGGTCTGCTCCTGCGTGCTCGTCCTCGCCCCCCCGGGCTCGGGGAAGACGACGCTGCTGTGCCAGTTCGCCGAGGCCACGGGAACACCCATCGCCTGGTATCGGGCCGGCGCCGAGGACGTCGACGAGCTGGCGCTGACCCGGCATCTCGGCTACGCGATCGGCTCTGCCCTCTCGGATCCGGAGGTGATCGCGGCGGCCGCGTCCGGCCGGATCGCCGACTTGGTCCGCCGGCTCGACCGGCCGGACATCGGGGGTGTGCAGCTGGTGGTGGATGATCTGCACGAGATCGCCCGCACACCCGCCGAGGGTGCGCTGGAGACCTTCCTGCGACTTCGGCCGCGGACCATCACGGTGGCGCTCGGAAGTCGGCGGCAGCCCGGGCTGAACACGTCCCGGCTGCTGGTGTCCGGTGAGTTGATCATGGTCGACGGGGAGGACCTGCGGTTTCGTTCCTGGGAGGTCGAGCAGCTCTTCCGAGCCGTGTACGGCGCCCCGCTCTCCCCGGAGGCGGCCGCCGCGCTGACCCGCCGCACCGGAGGCTGGGCGGCCGGTCTCCAGCTGTTCCACCTGGCCACCGCCCAGCTCGGACGGGTGGATCGGGAGCGCGCGGCGACTGACCTCTCCGGTCGGTCACGACTGATCCGCTCCTATCTCGCCCGTAACGTCCTGGAAGGGCTACCGGCTGAGCGTCGACGCTTCCTGCTGCACACGTCGGCCCTGGGCGTGCTCACCGGAGATCTGTGCGATGAGCTGCTCGAGACCCAGGGCAGTGCGGCCGTCCTCGCGGAGCTGGAGCGTGAGCAGTTCTTCACCACCAGCTCCGACGGTGGGCTGACGTACCACTACCACCAGGTGCTGCAGACGCATCTCGAGGTACTGGTGACCGACGAGCTCGGCAGTCGGGCGGCACGTGAGCTGTACGCCCGCAGCGGTTCGCTGCTGGAGCGGACGGGTCGACCCGTCGAAGCCGTTCGGGCTCATGCCCGGGCCGAGGACTGGGGCGCGGTGGCCCGGCTGATGCGTCCCGGGACGGCCTTCGTGGACGGCGACGACACGCTGTGGCGGCTGCTGTCGCTGCCCGGAGCACCGACCGATGATCCCGGTCTGGTGCTGGCCGGCGCGCGACGCCTCGCCCGCGACGGGCAGGTGCAGCCGGCTCTGGCGGCGTACCGCGAGGCCGAGCGCCTGCTGGACGATCCAGGCTTCGGGCGGCGTTGTGCGGCCGAGCGCCAGGCCGTGGGCGTCTGGTTGCCGCAGTCGCCGACGACTGCGCTGCCGCCCTCACCACCTGGCGCAGATCCTGAGTCGGCGCTGCTGCGGCTGTCCATCGAGCTGCGTCGGCTGACCCGGGACGTGCGGCGTCCCGAGTCGTACGAGCAGGGCTGGCGTCGAGGCCTCGCGTACGCGCTGGGTGGTGATCTCGAGAGCGCCGAGCGTGAGCTGGCGGTGGTGTGGACGCCGGGGCCAACGGCGCCAGGTTGGGAATCGCTCGCCGCCGACCTCGTCGACTGCCTGGCTCAGGCGATCTCCGCTCCCGACGACAGCCTGGTCGGACGGATCGAGACCATCACCTTGGGTGCAGAGATGGATGGCTGGCCGTGGCTGGCGCGACTCGGCCGCGGCCTGCAGACGATCGTTCAGCTCCACGACGGATCTGGGTGGCGGGTCGAGGCCGCCTTCGATCTGCTGGCCGGCCTGGGACGGGTCGGGGATCGATGGTCACATCTGGTGGCCGCCGTCGGTATCGCCGTCTCGGCGTATCGAGCGCGTGCCCTGCCGCTGGCGGTCGAGGCGCGCCGCCAGGCCGTCGATCTCGCCGATGCGCTCGGCGCCCCCGCGTTGGTCGGAGCGATCGATCGGCTGGCCGGACCGAGGGACGGTGGCGTGGCGGCGCGGTCCCCGGACCTGATCATGATCATGGATGGCAGCAGCGACAGCGGCGCGGCGGCGACGACCACGATGGCTTCGCGGCGCAAGTTTCCGGATCGTCGACAGCCGCGGATCGAGTTGACCTGTCTGGGCGGGTTCGGCCTCCGCGTGGGTGGCCGCGAGGTCGGTTGGCGGGCGCTGCGGCCAAAGGCACGCTCCCTGCTGATGCTGCTCGCGCTGCACCACGGCCGGCCGAGGCATCGGGAGCTGATCATCGAGACGCTCTGGCCCGAGGCGACGCTCACCTCGGGTATCCGCAGCCTGCAGGTGGCCGTGTCCAGTGTCCGGCACTGCTTGGCCACCGGCGGCGTACCCGAGGAGTCGATCCCTCGGCAGGGCGATGCCTACGAGCTGGTCCTGCCTGGAGTCCAGAGTGACCTCGTCGACTTCGAGCGGCTGGCCGAGGAAGCGCGCCGGCAGCCGGCTGCGGAAGCGCTGTCCGCCCGGAGCAAGGCGATGGATCTCTATCAGGGTGAGCTCCTCCCCGAAGTCGGTCCCGCCGACTGGGTCGTCGAAGAGCGCGAGAGACTCCGGCTGCTGGCAGCTACCGTCGCATCCGCTGCGGCGTCCGACGCTGTGACCACCGGTGATCTCGGACGGGCAATCGATCTGGCTCGACGCTCGATCGCCTTGGACCCCTTCCATGATCCGGCCTGGGAGCGGCTGATCGACACGTACGAGAACCTCGGCGATCGCAGTGCCGCGGCCATCGCACGGGGCGATCATCAGCGGGTCTGGGATGACCTGGGCCTCGTCGTGCCGGCGACCCGGCGGGTGCCCGCCTGACGTGGGTTGCTGCGGCTCGCCGTGGACGTCTTCGCACGCCATCGGTGTGCCCGTGGTCTTCACATGATCAACAGCCGTTGCTAACCGCCTCGGGCAGATATGGTCCCTTCGGCCCTGCCTACATCGACCTGAAGCTTGATGGCCGACTCTGAGGGTGGCCAGATCGACTCACGATCATCGGGTACGACGAAACCCTTCCCGCAACCACCAGCTCGACCGGATCGAGTCAGGCCTGGCAGCGGTGCCAGGCCGGGATGGCGTTCTCATACGACCAGATGCACCTGGTTCGCATCGTCGAGGGCGAGGGCGAGGGCGAGGGCGTCGAACACTCACCTGTGCGTGACGACGCCACCTGATGCGCCAGCTCACGCGTTGGACTTCCCTTCCTCGAGGTCGCGCCCTACCCGACAGGGCACCCACCTCCGACAGCACGGGTGGACGACTGCTCCGACTTCTGTTATTTGCTTGAAGAATCTGTGGCTGTTCTCCCCATTCGAACGTCTGTTCTTATATACTCTGGGCATGAACCCGACCACCATCGAGCCGGCAGCGACGCCGCTGTCCACGGCGGTGGATGCGGTCGACGCCGCGGTGGAGGACCTGATCAAGACCGTGGAAGCCGGCGCCCTGGGCGGGGTAGGCGCGTTCACCTTGGTGGAGCTGCTGCACCAGCTGGAGACGGTTCGCAACAAGCTGCCGTCGGTGGACCGGGCGATGATCCAGTACGGGGCTGAGCAGGGCGTACCCAGTGTGTTGTCCTGCCGGACGATGCGGCAGGTGCTGACGGGCAGCCTCCGGCTGTCGGCCGGGGAGGCCGGCCGGCGGGTCAAAGCCGCACAGCAGCTGGCGGATCGGCACTCGATGCTCGGGGAGCCGCTGGAGCCCTTCCGGCCGCATCTGGCCGCCGCCCAGCGGGCCGGGCTCGTCACCCCGGAGCAGGTGAGCCTGATCGACACCGCCCTGGGCAAGGTGAAGCACTGCGACCCGGACGCGGTCGAGGCCGGCGAGATCTTCCTGGTCGACCACGCCGGCAAGCTCGGCTACCAGGACCTGGATCGGGCCGCCGCCAAGCTGGTCGAGGCGATCGACCCCGACGGCATCCTGCCCAGTGATGAGGCCGAGCACCGGCTCCGCCGGTTCTTCCACCTCAAGCAACGC
>DASQLI010000170.1:0-9068 GCA_035630075.1 Microlunatus sp. | reverse complement strand
CCCGACTCTGCTCGAGCAGGGCATCGGCGGGGGTGGGTCGGCTGCGCACCCGTCCATCCTCACCTACGCCCCCGTCTTGGCCTCCGTCCGCCAGCTCGCAAGTAGCATCGACCTCCGTGAGCCGGATCGAGACCACCCAGGGCGTGCTGGCCCGACGCGGCTTCACCGACGCCGCGGCGGCAGCGCAGATCCTGGCGGAGTGGGAGGACGACCGGGAGTACCTCCTGGACCTGGTCGGTGCTGCCGCCGATCCCGACCTGGCCCTGGCCTCGCTGAACCGGCTCGACGAGGTGGTCGACGGCCTGATGGAGCGGCTGGCCGGCTCGCATGACCTGGCCAGGCACCTGGTCGGCGTGCTGGGCAACAGCGAGTCGCTGGGACGGCACCTGCTGGCCCACCCCGAGCACCTGGACTGGCTGGACGGCTCGGTCCAGCCCCTCTCCGCGGCGGACCTCCGCGCCGAGCTGCTGCGATCGGTCGGGGCGGATCCGGATGCCCCGCAACCGGTCGCCACCGACCCGATCGGGGATGGACTACGGCTCACCTACCGTGGCCACCTGCTGCGGATCGCGGCCTGGGATGTGTGCGACCCCGAGCCGATCGAGGCGATGCCGTACGTGGCCGACGCGTTGTCCTACCTGGCCGACGCGACCCTGGAGGCGGCACTGGCGATGGGCCGGGCCAAGGTCGGGCCGAACGGGCTCAAGACCCGGCTCGCGGTGATCGGGCTCGGCAAGTGTGGCGCCCAGGAGCTCAACTACGTCAGCGACGTCGACGTGCTCTACGTCGCCGAGCCGATGCTCGACGACGACGGCACCCCGATGATCACCAGCGAGCAGGCGGTCAGTGTGGCCACCCGGATGGCCGCCGAGCTCACCCGGGTCTGCTCGGCCTTCACCGCGGCCGGCACGATCTGGGAGGTCGACGCGGCCCTGCGTCCCGAAGGCAAGGCCGGCCAGCTCGTCCGGACGCTGTCCAGTCATCGCACCTACTACGAGCGCTGGGCCAAGACCTGGGAGTTCCAGGCGATGCTGAAGGCTCGGCCGATCGCCGGCGACCTCGCGCTCGGTCAGGACTTCGTCGACATGGTCGCTCCGATGGTGTGGCGGGCCGCCGAGCGGGAGAACTTCGTCTCCGACACGCAGGCGATGCGCAAGCGGGTCGTCGCGCACATCCCGGCCCGCGACGCCGGACGGGAGATCAAGCTGGGTGCGGGTGGACTGCGCGATGTCGAGTTCTCCGTTCAGCTCCTCCAGCTGGTGCACGGCCGGGTCGACGAGCGGCTCCGGGACCGGGCCACGCTCGAAGCCCTGAAGGCGCTGATCGACAACGGCTATGTGGGACGCGAGGACGGCAAGTCCCTCCGGCTGGCGTACCAGTTCATGCGAACGCTGGAGCACCGCATCCAGCTCTTCCACCTGCGCCGTACCCATGTGCTGCCGGACAAGGAGAACGACCTGCGGCGGCTCGGCCGATCGCTGGGCTACGCCAAGCCGGCCGAGCAGGTGATCTCGATCTGGAAGAACGCCTGCCAGAAGGTCCGTCGGCTGCACGAGCGGCTCTTCTACTCCCCGCTGCTGGACGCGGTCGCACGGATCCCGTCGAAGGACCTCCGGCTGACCGAGTCCTCGGCCGTGGACCGCCTCAAGGGTCTCGGCTACGCCGACCCGAAGGCTGCGCTGCGACATATCGCCGCGCTCAGCCAGGGCGTCACCCGGCAGGCCGAGATCCAGCGGCAGCTGTTGCCGGCGATGCTCGGCTGGTTCGCGACCGCGCCGAATCCCGACCACGGGCTGTTGGCCTTCCGCCAGGTCTCCGACACCCTGGGCAGCACCCCGTGGTACCTACGGGCGCTACGCGACGAGGGGATGATGGCGGAGCGGCTGGCTCGGATCCTGGCCTCCAGCCGGTACGCGGTCGCGCTGCTCCAGCGGGCTCCCCAGACCATGCAGATGCTGGCCGACGATGCTGAGCTGGTGCCGAGGACGCAGCAGGACCTGCGAGCCGAGATGCAAGCCGCGGCCGGCCGTTCCGACGACCCGGTCGCCGCCGTCGAGTCGATCCGGGCCATCCGCCGTCGGGAGCTGTTCCGGATCGCCGCCGGCGACCTGCTCGGGACCAGTGACGTGGTCATGGTCGGGAGCGCCTTGTCGGAGCTGGCCTCCTCGACCATCCACGCCACTCTCGAGGTGGTTCGCCGTGCCTCCGACGCCGAGCAGGTCCCCGAGATCGCCGTCATCGGGATGGGTCGTTGGGGTGGTCGGGAGCTGTCGTACGCCTCCGACGCCGACGCGATGTTCGTGATGGCCGATGCCGAGGCAGGCGACACCGACTGGACAAAGATCGCCGGCTCGGTGATCTCGGAGATGCGCCGGCTGTTGACCCGGCCGAGCGCCGACCCGCCGTTGAGCATCGACGCGGACCTGCGACCCGAGGGCAAGGGCGGTGCGTTGATCCGCACCCTCTCGGCCTACCGGAACTACTACAGCCGGTGGTCCTCGACCTGGGAGATGCAGGCCCTGGTCCGGGCCGACGCGATGGCGGGCAGCAACGACCTCGGTGCGGAGCTGATGACGCTGATCGACGCCAAGCGGTGGCCCGAGGGCGGGTTGTCGCCGGCCCAGCTGCACGAGATCCGGCGGCTCAAGGCCCGGGTCGACGCCGAGCGGCTGCCGCGCGGGGCGGACCCGGCCAAGCACACCAAGCTCGGTCCCGGCGGACTCGCCGACGTCGAGTGGACCGTCCAGATGCTGCAGCTGCAGCACGCGTACGAGATCCCGGCGCTGCGGACGCCACGGACCATCGAGGCGCTCAAGGTCGCCCAGCAAGAGGGTCTGGTCGACGCTCAGGATGCCGGGCACCTGGAGGCGGCCTGGCTGCTGGCCAGCAAGATCAGGAACCAGATCATGCTGGTCCGCGGCCGCGGCTCGGACTCGCTGCCCAGCGACAACCGTGAGCTGGCCGCGCTGGCGGAGCTGATGGGGTACGGCCCGGGAGAGTCCTCGCACCTGCTCGCCGACTACCGGCGGGTGACCCGTCGGGCCCACGCAGTGGTGGACCGGGTGTTCTGGGGGTTGAAGGAAGGCGACCGCCGGCCACGTTGACTCCGACTTGTCAGACCCCGTGGTCGCCAGGACGACCGCACGATCTGACAGGTCAGCAGTAGTCACTGCAGACCGGAGGCGGTGACCCGGACGGCGGCCTGCGGTCCGCCGGACGGACAGTCCTGGCCGTTCGGGTAGGTGGCTGTGGCGCTCACTGTCACCTCGTCCAGCTCACGGGACGCCGAGGCGGTACGTAGCTGTCCGCTGACCCGGACCTCGCCGACGGTCAGGCTGGCGACGTCGACGAAGCCGACCAACGAGCCATCCGGTGAGGTCGACGCCGAGCAGGAGCCGTCCGGGTCGTCGGACGGGCAGGTCTCACCGACGGTGGTCGAGCCGGCCTCCAGCCGGACATCTCGGGAGTGGCACTCGCTCTGGCAGATCCGCAGGGTCAGCTGCGGTCGGTCGATCGCCACCTCGCGCACGACGGTCACCGACAACCCGGCCGGCGAGCCGATCTCGGTGCAGGCCCGGACCGGTGGCGTGCTGCCGGCGCAGCCCGTGGCCGTGGTGATCAGCAGCACCAACGCCGACCACGCTCGACCTCGACCCCGATCCTTGATTCGACTCCGACCTGGTGCCACAGCACCATCCTGACCCATCTGCCACTCCGCGAGGGTTTGAGCGCACGCGGAGTGGATCGGGCGTGACTGCGCGAGGGTTTGAGCACGCGCGGAGTGGATCGGGTGCGACTGCGCGAGGGTTTGAGCACGCGCGGAGCGGATCGGCTGCGACTGCGCGGGTGTTTGAGCACACGCGCAGTGGTGGGTGGGCGTAACGTGCGGCGTGTCGGTCGGCGGGCCCGACTCCTCGCGGCGTCACCTTCTCACCTGTCAACCGGAGGTCCCATGTCGTCCGACGTCCAGACCGGCACCGTCAGCACCGACATTCCCGCCCGCCTCGACCGACTTCCGTGGGCCCGATTCCACTGGATGATCGTGATCGGACTGGGGGCCGTGTGGATTCTCGACGGGCTGGAGGTGACGATCGTCGGCTCCATGTCCGAGGCCCTCAAACCCGCGGACACCGGCCTCGGCCTGACCAGCGCCCAGATCGGCCTGGCCGGGGCGGTCTACGTCGCCGGCGCCTGCATCGGGGCCCTGTTCTTCGGGCAGCTGACCGACCGGTTCGGCCGCAAGAAGCTCTTCTTGATCACGCTCGGGCTCTACACCGTGGCCACCGTGCTGACCGCGTTCTCGATGAACCCCACCTGGTACCTGATCTGCCGGTTCTTCACCGGCGCGGGCATCGGTGGCGAGTACGCGGCGATCAACTCCGCCATCGACGAGCTGATCCCCAAGCACTATCGCGGCCGGGTCGACGTGATGATCAACGGGTCGTTCTGGCTGGGTGCTGCCGCCGGTGCACTGCTCACCCTGCCGCTGCTCGACCCGACCTTGGTGAACCCGGCGATCGGCTGGCGGTTGGCGTTCGGGCTGGGCGGCACGCTGGCCATCATGATCTTGGTCGTCCGCCGGCACGTTCCGGAGAGCCCTCGCTGGCTGTTCATCCACGGTAGGGACGACGAGGCGGAGAAGATCGTCCAGGGCATCGAGAAGCGGGTGGCGGAGGAAGATCACGTCGAGCTCGAACCGGTGCAGGACACGATCACCATCCGGCAGCGGCGCGTCATCGGGATGGGCGAGATCGCCCGTACCGTCTTCACGCTCTACCCACGGCGGACGATCTTGTGCTTCTCGCTCTTCGTCGGCCAGGCCTTCTTGTACAACGCGTTCTTCTTCACCTACGGCGACACCTTGACCACGTTCCTCGGGGTGGAGCGGACCGGCGGCTACATCGCGATCTTCGCCCTCAGCAACTTCGCCGGCGCCCTGCTGCTCTCCAGGCTGTTCGACACCGTCGGTCGCCGGAGGATGATCGCCGGCACCTACATCCTGTCGGGGATCCTGCTGGCGATCACCGGTTTCCTGCTCGGGGGCCTGTCGGCAGGGCTGCTCACCCTGGCCGGCGCGATCGTCTTCTTCTTCGCCTCGGCCGGTGCCAGCTCCGCGTACCTGACCGCCAGCGAGATCTTCCCGATAGAGACCCGGGCACTGTGCATCGCGTTCTTCTACGCGATCGGCACGGCGGCGGGCGGCATCACCGGTCCGCTGCTGTTCGGCAACCTGATCGGCAACGCCGCGGAGTCCGGTGACATCACCGGGATCGCGCCGGGCTACTTCATCGGGGCAGCGTTGATGATCATCGGCGGCGTCGTGGCGGCCTTCCTCGCGGTGGACGCAGAGAACAGGTCCTTGGAGGACATCGCCGAGCCGCTCACCACCGCCGACGCTCAGTCGTGACCCGACGCGTCAGCCTCCCGGACCGTCCGGACCGCCGCTGGAGCTGACTGCTCAGCGGTGCTGGCGTAGGCCCGCTGGGCTGCCGCGTACGCCCGCAGCGTCGACGCGGCCGTATTGGACCAGCTGAATGTGGCGGCGTGCACCGCGCCAGTGGCGCCCAGCCAACGTGCAGCCTCCGGGTCGTCCAGCACCGAGCCGAGTGCGGCGGCCCACTCTGCCGGATCGTGACCCGGGACGAGCAGGCCCGTCGCCCCGTCGTCGACAGCGTGTCGCAGACCGCCCACGTCGGTCGCCACCACCGGTCGACCGCAGGCCTGCGCCTCCAGGGCGACCAGCCCGAACGACTCGTTGTGCGACGGCACGCCGACGACGTCGGAGACGCAGTACCAGCGGAACAGCTCCGCCCGTGGGGAGTGGGGCCGGAAGTCCACCACGTCGGAGATCCCGAGGTCGTCCGCCAGGTCGGGCAGACCCTGCGCCCAGGCCGACTCCGGGCCGCTCGGGCTGCCGATGATGATCAGCCGCAACCGTGCTCGTCGCTCGGGCTGGGCGTCCACCAGCAGGGCCGTCGCCTTGATCAACGTGTCGGGTGCCTTGAGCGGCTGGATCCGACCGACGAACAAGATCACCTCGGCGTCCTGGGCGACCCCCAGCTGCGCTCGGGACTTCGGCTGGTCGCACGGGTGGAAGGTGTGCAGGTCCACCCCCGGAGGCACCACGGCGATCTGCTCGGGGCGGGCCTGATAGTGCCGCTGCAGCTCGGCGGCCTCGTCAGCGGTGTTGGCGGTGAGAATGTCCGCGCCGGCCACGATCTCGGCCTCGCCGCGTTCACGTACGTCGGGCTCCGTCGCCTGCCCCGCACCGCGCAGCTCGTTCTTCACCTTGGCCATCGTGTGCATGGTGTGCACCATCGGGATCCGGTGCCGATCCCGCAGCGTCCGGGCCACGATGCCCGACAACCAGTAGTGCGAGTGCAGCACCTGATGGTCGGGGACGTGTGGCTCCATGGCGGCGACGAAGTCGTCGAGGTAGGCCGGCAGCTCCTCCTTGTCGACGTCGCCGACCGGTCCGGCGGTCAGGTGGATCACCCGGGCGCGCTCGTTGATGTCGACCACGTCCGGCAGGTCTGGGTCGGTCCGGCGGGTGAAGACGTCGACGCCCAGCCCCCGCTCGCCGAGTCGCTTGGCCAGCTCAGCCACGTACACGTTCAGCCCGCCGGCGTCGCCGACTCCCGGCGTAGCGAGTGGGGAGGTATGCACGGACACCATCGCGACGCGTCGCGGGTAGGGGATCGTGGGCCGCACCAGGTCAGGCTAACCCCCGCGATCCGTCAGCGGGCCTCGCTAGGGTGGCGCAATGCCCGCTGCCCTGACTATCGAGGTGCTGGCCGCCCCGGTCGTCAACCACGCGATGGCGCACAACGGGTTGCCCTTCCTGCATCGCATCACCGTCGCCGTGAGCGGGCACCGGGCCGAGGACCTGACCGATCTCACGATCACCGGTCGGGTGGTCGACACGTTCGGCGCCGTTCTCAGCCGGCCCTGGCAGCACGCCGCGGAACGTGTCGAGGCCCACCGGCCGCTGACCGTCGACCAGCCGGCGATGCGCCTCGACCCGACGTACCTGGCCGGTGTCGAGGAGGAGATCGGGGCCGAGATCATCGTCGAGGTCACCGCCGGCGACGCCTCCGTGGCGGCCACCACCCACCCGATCCGGGTGCTGGCGGCGCGGCAGTGGACGATGGATCCGCAGGCCCCGGTGCTGTCGCTGGAGATGCTCGCCGCGTTCGTCCAGCCCAATCACCCCGCGCTGTCCCCGCTGGTGTCCGACGCCGCGCAGATCCTGGCCGAGGTCACCGGCAGCGGCTCGCTGGCCATCGACCACATCGAGGCCGAACGGGTCGACCAGATCGTCGGGGCCATCTTCACGGCCGTTCATGACCGGGAGATCTTCTACGCGCAGCCGCCCGCCAGCTGGGGATACGGGCAGAAGATCCGTACGCCCGGCGACGTGCTCGGCGAGCGGATCGGCACCTGCCTCGACACCACCGTGCTGCTGGCCTCGGCGCTGGAGCACGTCGGGATCACCCCGGTGCTCTGGATCGCGTCCGGGCACTCCTTCCTCGGCTACTGGCGGGGTCCCGACCGCGGCCTGCCGGACGCCGCCAGCACCCAGATCGCGGTACCGGCCAACGCTGTCGACCTGGAACTGATGGGTGTGCTGGAGACCACCCTGGTCACTCGTGAGCGGCGGCCGCCGCGCGACCTGGTCCGCCGGGCTCGACAAGCGCCGAAGGACTCCTACTTCCTGGGCGGTACGGGGGAGCTGCTCGGCGTCGTGGACGTCGGGATGGCTCGGATGCTCAAGGTCTACCCGCTCCCGGCGCGACGGGCACGACCCGACGGGGTGGTCGAGGTGATCGAGTACGTGCCGCCGGCTCAGCCCTCCGGCCCGTCGACCGCCGTCCCCGCTGCCGACGCCGGAGCGCGTGCGCCGCGGGCCGGCACGACGCCGACCGAGCCGGTGCCACCGCGGGTCCAGGCCTGGAAGAACTCCCTGCTCGACCTGACGCTGCGCAACAAGCTGCTCAACCTGCGACAACCCATGACCCAGGTGCCGCTGCTGCTGCCCAGCGAGCACCTGGGTGTGCTCGCCGACCTGCTGCAGGACGGCCGGACCGTGTCGGTGCGGGCCGTGGACGACCTCACCGGGGCAGTGGTCAGTGAGGGCGCCCGAGATGCGTACGCGCTGCCGGCCGACGTCCAGCGGGCGATGCTGGTCAACAAGGCCACCATCTACTCCGGCCACGACCGAGCCGGCCACGACAGGGCGTTCGCCCGGTTGCGCTATCGGGCCCGGACCGGTCGGGAGGAGACCGGCGCCAACCCGTTGATGCTGACGCTGGGCCGGCTCGACTGGGAGCTGGGCGACCGCAAGCTGGCCGCGCCGGTGCTGCTGTTGCCGGTCGACATCAAGGGTGTCGTGATGCCGTACCGGCTGGCCGCCGATCCCAGCGGCGGGGTCACGGTCAACCTGTCGCTGCTGGAGAAGCTGCGGGTCGAGTTCGGTTTCGCCGTGCCCGGTCTCGACGAGCTGCCGTCCCGCGTCGACGGCGACGGGATCGATGTCGAGGCGGTGGTGCACCGGTTCCGGCAGGCCATCGCCGACTCGGGCCTGCCGTTCCGAGTGGAGAGCGAGGCGCGGCTGATCATCGGCGGCTTCACCGGATTCCTGCTGTGGCGTGACCTCGACGAGCACTGGCAGCGGTTCGTGCAGCGGCCCCTGGTCGCTCAACTGCTGGGCGGTCGGGTGAGCGACGTGCCGGACTTGGTCGGCACCTCTCGGCAAGCGCTGGAGGATCCGGTGGCGGCAGCCGCACTGGACGCACCCGCAGCGGCAGCCGCAATGGACGCACCCGCGGCGGCAGCCGCTCTGGACGCTGTCGTCGCGGCGGCGCCGATCCCGGCCGACGGCTCGCAGGCGCGGGCGATCGCCGCCGCCCGAGCCGGCCACAGCTTCGTCCTCGAAGGGCCACCGGGCACCGGCAAGTCCCAGACCATCACCAACATCCTCGCCGACCAGCTCGCCCAGGGTCGGCGGGTGCTGTTCGTCGCCGAGAAGGGCGCCGCCCTCGACGTGGTGCGCCAACGACTCGGTGAGG
>DASQLI010000169.1:0-12100 GCA_035630075.1 Microlunatus sp. | reverse complement strand
CAGCGAGGCGTCCTGGTGGGTGCAGGTGTCGTCGACGGCGAAGAACTCGTCATCGTCGGTGTGGAACAGAGCAATCGGCACGCCCCCGGTCTCGGGGCCGTCCAGGCGCAGTGCTTCGCCCGGCTCGAGGGCGGAGCGTGGACAGGCGGCGAACATGTGGAGTGGCTTCTCCTCGGGCTCGTTCAGGTCAGATCACAGGGTTGTGCGTGTCGTCAGCAGCTGCAGACTGGGGTGACGGCTGCTTCCGTCGCCGGGGCACTGCCTGAACCGCTGTGCGTTGGGTGGCCGGTGGTGACCGGTGGATCAACGTCACTGACGCGCGCTATCACCGCCGAAGTATCGACCCTTGATGTTGCGCTAGATGCGTGCTCGTGCAGTATGCGCAACTCTGACGGGTGTAGGGCCCTCCCGTCAAGAGGACTGTGCACAAGATCTCGCGGTTGACGACGCCCCGCCGGCCGTTGTAGCCTCTCGCTAATATATCAACTGGATATAGTTCGTCCACCAGGAGGTCCGTTGTCCGCCGTCGACTCTGCCACCGAGCCCATCGCAGTCTCGGCGCCCCGCGCCGACATCTCGACGCAACGGTCCTTCGGCGTGCTCACCTTGACCTGTTCGGAGCGTCCCGGCATCGTCCAGGCCGTCACCAGCTTTCTGCTGGCTCATGGCCTCAACATCGTCGAGCACCACCAGTTCGACGACAGCGAACGCCAGGTCCTCTTTCTGCGCACCGCGTTCGCCGCTGAGCACGACCTGGACCTGGAGCGGCTCACCGCAGCGTTCACCCGCACCGCCGAGCAGTTCGGCATGAGCTTCGCGTTCCACGACGAGACCAAGCCCCGACTTCTGGTGATGGTGTCGAAGTTCGGGCACTGCCTGAACGACCTGATCTTCCGATGGCGGGCCGGCACCCTCGGCGGCGACATCGCCCTGGTGGTGTCGAACCACCCCGACCTGCGTCCGATGGCCGAGGCGGCCGGGCTGCCGTTCCTGCACGTGCCGGTGACGGCGGACACCAAGGCCGACGCCGAGCAGAGGCTGCTGCAGCTGGTCGAGGAGCACCGGATCGACCTGGTGGTGCTGGCCCGCTACATGCAGATCCTGTCCGACGATCTCTGCCGGGCTCTGCAAGGTCGTGCCATCAACATCCACCACTCGTTCCTGCCCGGCTTCAAAGGCGCCAAGCCGTACCACCAGGCCTACTCCCGCGGCGTGAAGCTGGTCGGAGCCACCGCGCACTACGTCACCGCCGAGCTCGACGAGGGACCGATCATCGAGCAGGAGGTGATCCGCGTCGATCACACCTACCACCCGAGGACCCTGTCCACGGTGGGCCAGGACGCCGAGTGCCTGGCGCTGTCCCGCGCCGTCCGCTGGCACTGCGAGAACCGGATCCTGCTCCACGGCCACAGCACCGTCGTCTTCCGCTGACCCGAACCGACCACACACAGGGGTGTTCCCATGGCATCTGCAGCACACCACACCGCCCAGCGCGTCGTCATCATCGGCGCCGGGATCGTCGGCACCAACCTCGCCGACGAGCTCGTCGCCCGCGGCTGGAGCGACATCACTGTCGTGGAGCAGGGTCCACTCGACCTCCCCGGCGGCTCGACCTCGCACGCACCAGGGCTGGTCTTCCAGACCAACCCGTCGAAGTCGATGACCCTGTTCGCCAAGTACACCGTCGAGAAGCTCCTCACCTTGGAAAAGGACGGAGAGAGCTGCTTCAACCAGGTCGGCGGACTGGAGGTCGCCACCACGCCGGAGCGACTCGAGGAGCTGAAGCGCAAGCACGGCTACGCCACCTCGTGGGGCATCGAAGCGCACCTGATCGACGCCGCGGAGTGCCTGCAGCGGTACCCGCTGCTCGACGCCGACCTCGTCCTCGGCGGCCTGCACATCCCCAGCGACGGCCTGGCCCTGGCCGCCCGTGCCACCCAGCTGCTGATCGAACGCACCCGCGACGCCGGTGTCACCTATCTCGGCTCGACCCCGGTCACCGGCATCGAGCAGTCCGACGGCCGGGTCACCGGCGTCCAGACCCCGGACGGGACCCTGCCCGCCGACATCGTCGTCTCCTGCGCCGGCTTCTGGGGCGTCGAGGTCGGCGCCATGGTCGGCCTGCAGGTTCCGCTGCTGCCGCTGGCCCACCAGTACGTCAAGACCACCGCCGTACCGCAGCTGGCCGAGCGCGACAACCCGCCGAACGGCGCCAGCCTGCCGATCCTGCGTCACCAGGACCAGGACCTGTACTACCGCGAGCATGGCGACCGCTACGGCATCGGCTACTACGGCCACAGGCCGATGCCGGTGGTCGCCGCCTCCCTGGGGCCGACCCCCGACCACGTCGACGAGCAGCACATGCCGTCGCGGCTGGACTTCACCGCCGACGACTTCGCTCCCGCCTGGCAGGCCTCACAGGAGCTGCTGCCGGCGCTGCGGGACAGCGAGATCGCCGACGGGTTCAACGGCATCTTCTCCTTCACCCCCGACGGGGGATCGGTCGTCGGCCAGTCACCCGACGTCGACGGCTTCTGGATCGCCGAGGCCGTCTGGGTCACCCACTCCGCCGGCATCGCCCGCGCCGTCGCCGAGGTCCTGACCACTGGACGTTCCCAGATCTGCCTGGCCGACTGCGAGGTGTCACGGTTCGAGGACGTCCAGTTCACCCGCTCCTACGTCGAGGAGACCTCGCAGCAGAACTTCGTGGAGATCTACGACATCCTGCACCCCCTGCAGCCGAAGGAGTCACCCCGCAGCCTGCGGGTCAGCCCCTTCCACGCCCGGCAGCGCGAGCTGGGCGCCTTCTTCCTCGAAGGCGGGGCCTGGGAGCGCCCCTACTGGTACGAGTCGAACGCCGCCCTGCTCGAGGAGCTGCCAGCCGAGTGGCAGCCGGTCGACCGGGACGCCTGGTCGGCCCGCTTCTACTCCCCCATCGCCGCCGTCGAGGCCTGGAAGACGCGCACCGCCGTGGCCATGTACGACATGACTCCGCTGCGGCGCCTGGAAGTCTCCGGCCCCGGCGCAGTCGACCTGCTGCAGCAGCTCACCACCGGCGACGTCGGCAAAAAGCCAGGTGCGGTCACCTACACCTTGCTGCTGGACGAGCAGGGCGGCATCCGCAGCGACATCACCGTGGCCCGCCTCGACGAGGAGACCTTCCAGGTCGGCGCAAACGGACCGGTCGACCTGGTCTACCTGCAGCGCGAGGCCCGCCGACAGCGGCGGGACACCCCTGAGCGGTGGGTGCAGGTCCGCGACATCACCGGTGGCACCTGCTGCATCGGTCTGTGGGGCCCCCTGGCCCGCGACCTGGTCAGCTCGATCAGCGACGACGACTTCAGCAACGACGGGCTGCGCTTCTTCCGCGCCAAGAAGGCCACCATCGGCGGCGTGCCGGTCACCGCGATGCGGCTGTCCTACGTCGGCGAGCTGGGCTGGGAGATCTACACCACCGCCGACAACGGCCAGCGCCTCTGGGACGCGCTGTGGCAGGCCGGCCAGCCACACGGCGTCGTCGCCGCCGGCCGGACCGCGTTCAACGCGCTGCGGCTGGAGAAGGGCTTCCGCTCCTGGGGTGCCGACATGTCCACTGAGCACGACCCGTACGAGGCCGGTGTCGGCTTCGCCGTCCGCGTCGCCAAGGAGGCGTTCGTCGGCAAGCAGGCGCTGGAGGGTCGTTCCGAAGCGACCGCCACCCGCCGGCTGCGGTGCCTGACCGTGGATGACGGTCGCTCGGTCGTACTGGGCAAGGAGCCGGTCTTCCACGACGGCGAGCCGGTCGGCTACGTCACCAGCTCCGCGTTCGGCTACACCATCGGCAAGCCGATCGCCTACGCCTACCTGCCGTCGGCGGTGGCGGAGGGCGATGTCGTGGAGATCGATTACTTCGGCGAGCGAGTCAAGGCCACTGTCACCCCCGAGCCGCTTTACGACCCCCAGATGACCCGCCTGCGGGGCTGACCCCGCCGGCGTCATCGTCCCCATCACCAAGGAGCAGTGTGTGATCGGCTCACAGACCATCGCCACCTACATCGATCGACTAGCATCTCACGACCCCACCCCCGGCGGTGGAGCCGCCGGTGCGATGCATGCGGCTCAGGCCGCCGCCTTGATCGCCATGGTGGCCCGGTTCACGACCGGCAAACGTTTCGCCGCCTACGAGCAGCAGGTGAGCCGGATCAGCGCATCAGCCGACAAGCACGCGAAGACGGCCCTGCAGCTCGCCGACGCCGACGAGACCGCGTTCCAGCAGGTGATCGCCGCCTACCGGCTCCCCAAAGGCTCGGAGGAGGAGGCGACCATCAGGTCGCAGGCCATCCAAAGTGCTCTGGTCGCCGCCGCGGCACCACCCCAGCGGCTCGTCGACCTGGCCGCGGAGATCGTGTCCGCGGGCGAGGAACTGGCCGCGTTCGCCAACCCCAACGTCATCAGCGACGTCGCGGCCGCCGCGGAGGCGGCGCGGGCGGCCGCAGCCACCGCGCGGGTGAACATCGAGATCAACCTCACCGGCATCACCGACGCCGACCGGACCGCACCCCTGCGCCGCTCCATCGCCGCCGCCGACGCCGTCATCGGCGCCGCCGAGGCACTGGCCGGACGAGTCCGTCAGCAGATCGTGGCATGACCAGCACCATGCTGACCGGCGGCCGGCTGGCTACCGCCATCAAGGCCCGCGTCTCGTCGGTGACCGCTGAGTGGAACCGCGAAGGCATCCGCGTCACCCTCGCCGTCGTAGTCGCCACCGCCGACGAGTCCACCCTGTGGTACGTGCGGTCGATCGCCTCCGCGGCCGCCAAAGCCTGCATCGAGTGCCGCCTGGTCGATCTCGGCGCGGATGCCACCGAGCTCGAGATCGCCACGCACCTGACCGAGCTCAGCAACGACTCCGATGTGCACGGCATCATCTTGCAGACACCCTTGCCGACCGGGGTCACCGCCGCCCGACTGGTCGGTCACATCGATCCCCAGAAAGACATCGACGGTGCCAACCCCGTGAGCCTGGGGCGCCTGGCCGTCGGCGAGCCGGCCTTCGCCCCGGCCACCGCACGCGCTGTCATCGAGCTGCTCGACTACCACCAGATCCCGATCTCCGGCAGCCATGTCGCCGTCGTGGGCCGGTCAGCCGTGGTCGGCAAGCCGCTGCTTCACCTGCTGCTGCAGCGTGACGCCACGGTGACGATCTGCCACTCCCGGTCCACGCCGCTGGCACAGTTCACCAAGCCTGCGGGCATCGTCGCCGTCGCGGTCGGGCAACCCGGCCTCCTCACCGCCGACCACCTGTCCCCCGGGACGGTGGTGATCGACGTGGGAACCAATGTGCTCGTCGACGGCAGCCTGGTCGGTGACGCCGACCAGCAGTCGGTCTCCTCGATTGCCGCGGCCGTCTCCCCGGTCCCGGGTGGGGTCGGGTCGGTCACCACCGCACTGCTGCTCCTGCACACTGTTGATGCTGCCCGGGCTGCGCTCGGCGGCTAGCTCGGCTCCCGCTTCCCGGCTCACGGCTGCCTGCGTCGCTGCCAGACGTACCGGTGCCGCGCTGACCACTGTGCTGCGCGCCAGCAGGGTTGCCCTCCGGGCATGACACCAGACCTTCACCGAGCGGAGCCCCACTCAAGGCACAGCGCAAGAGCAGGACGCCTCTCAGGAGGACTCGCTCGCAGACTCAGCACTCGATGACGTTGACGGCCAGGCCGCCGCGGGACGTCTCCTTGTACTTGATCTTCATGTCCGCGCCGGTCTCGCGCATCGTCTTGATCGCCTTGTCGAGGGAGACCTTGTGGCTGCCGTCGCCGCGGATCGCGATCCGGGCCGCGTTGATGGCCTTGTTGCTGGCCATCGCATTCCGTTCGATGCAAGGGATCTGAACCAGGCCACCGACCGGGTCGCAGGTCAGCCCGAGGTTGTGCTCGATGCCGATCTCGGCCGCGTTCTCGACCTGCGCCGGGGTACCGCCAATGACCTCGCAGAGGCCGCCGGCCGCCATCGCACAGGCGGAGCCGACCTCTCCCTGGCAGCCGACCTCGGCGCCGGAGATGGAGGCGTTCTCCTTGAACAGGATGCCGACGGCGGCGGCGGTGAGCAGGAAGCGGACGACCCCGTCGTCGTCGGCGCCGGGGATGAACTTGTCGTAGTAGTGCAGCACGGCGGGGACGATGCCGGCTGCACCGTTGGTAGGTGCGGTGACGATCCGGCCGCCGGAGGCGTTCTCCTCGTTCACGGCCAGCGCGTACAGGTTGACCCAGTCCATCGCCCGGATCGGGTCGGTGTCGTCGGGGTTGGCTTCGAGGTCAGCGAGCAGCTTGGGGGCGCGTCGTGGTACCCGCAGCCCGCCGGGAAGCAGCTTCTCGGTGCGGGTGCAGCCGTTGTGGACGCACTCCTGCATCACGGCCCAGATGTGCAGCAGCTCGGCCCGCAGCTGCTCCTCGGTGCGCCAGGACAGCTCGTTGGCCAGCATCACGTCGCTGACCCGCAGGCCTTCCCGGGCGCAGATCTCCAGCAGCTGGGCACCAGTGGTGAACGGATAGCGCACCGGCGTGGCGTCCTCTTTGATCTTGTCCACCCCGACGGCGTGCTCGTCGACGACGAAACCGCCGCCGACGGAGTAGTAGGTGCTCTCCCGCAGCACCGCACCGCCGGAGCCGTAGGCCCGGAAGATCATTCCGTTGGGGTGCGCGGGCAGGCTCCGACGGCGGTGCATGGTGACGTCGTCGCTGCGGGAGAAGGCGACGCTCCGCCCGCCGGGCAGGACGAGTCGGCCGGCCGAGGACGTATCCGCGACCTGCTGGTCGGCGGTGTCGGTGTCCACCGTCTCCGGCCGGTTTCCTTGCAGGCCGAGGATGACGGCCTTGTCGGAGCCGTGGCCGTGGCCGGTGGCGCCCAGCGAGCCGAACAGCTCGGCCTGGAGGCGCTCGACGTCGGTCAGCAGCCCGTCTCGCTGCAGACCGTCGGTGAACTGGCCGGCGGCCCGCATCGGTCCGACCGTATGCGACGACGAGGGGCCGATGCCGACCGAGAACATGTCCAGAGCGCTCAGTGCCATGAGATCGACTTCGTCGTGGGCCATGAGATCGACTTCGTCGAGGTGTCCATCAAGGCAGCTCGGGGACCGTGAACTCGGCCATCGCATCAACCAGCCAGCGGCCCAGGAAGTCGGCGAAGGACGAGCGCGGCAGAATCCGGTACGCCTCTTCGGCCACCTTCCACACGATGACGGGGACCGAGCCGATCAACGTCACGTACGCGGTCCCGGTCGCGAAGACGCGGGGATGCAGGTCCAGTGGACAGCCCTTCTCCAGCACGCTTCGAGCGGACGGTCCGTCGAGCTCGTAGGTGGTGCGGTTGGCCGACAGGTCGGTGGCCGAGCCCGGCTCCCCGTCGAGCGCCTCGACCAACGCACCTGTCAGCTCGGCCGGCTGTTGTTCGGTCATCACCAGGAACTCGTCCGGGGACAGCCACAGCACGGCCACTCCCTCGCCCGTGGCGACGGTCCCGCACGCCGTCGGCAGCGCCACCCCGAGCCGTGTCTCGATCCGGCCGGCGGCGTCGGTTCCCGACACGGCGCGGACACCGATCATGGTCTGGAACGGCACCTCGCGGAGCCGCACGGCGCGTGGGCCGGTCACCTCAGCAGCCGCGAACTGCTCGGCCAGATGGGCGGCGGGACTGACCGGTCGGAAGTTGATAGCGGGCTTGGTTCGTGGTGCGGTCGCGGTCGACTCAACCATCGCGGCGGCTTCCTTCCGGGTCGTAGAGCACGGTCTCGCCGACGACCACGTCGACCAGCTGGTCGCCGACCGCCGCGGTCAGGGTCTGACCGACGAGGTTGCGGCCGTTCTTGATCAACGCCAGCGCGAACGAGCGTCCCAGTGCGGCGCTGTGGTAGCTGGAGGTCACGTGACCCAGCATCGGCACAGGCTGAATACCCGCGTTCACGGAGGCGGTGTGGCCGATCAGCTGGGTGCCCTCCGGAAGTCGCAGGGCCGGATCGGACGGCAGCACCGATACCAGGTGCTTGCGGTCGGTGCGGGCGGTGTCGGTGCGGGAGTAGGAGCGCTTGCCGACGAAGTCCTTGACCTTGGACACGATCCACTCCATGCCGGCGTCCTGCGGGGTCACGCTGCCGTCGGTGTCCTGACCGACGATCGGGTAGCCCTTCTCCGCGCGCAGCACGTGCATCGTCTCGGTGCCGTACGGGGTGATGCCGAACTCCCCGCCGGCGTCGTAGATGTCCTCCCAGACCTGGGCCCCGTACCAGCCGGACACGTTGACCTCGAAGGCCAGTTCGCCGGAGAAGGAGATCCGGCAGACCCGGGCGGGGATGCCGGAGGCCAGGGTGGTCTCCCGGAAGGTCATGAAGGGAAAGGCATCGTTGCTGACATCCAACTCGGGCGCGATCTTGCTGATCACGGCGCGGGACTGCGGACCGACGACGGCGACGGTGGTCCACTGCTCGGTCACCGAGGTCATGGTCACATCCAGCTCCGGCCATTCGGTCTGGTGCCACTCCTCCAGCCAGTCGAGGACCCGGGCCGCCCCACCGGTGGTGGTGGTCATGAAGTAGCGGCCTTCGTCCAGGCGCAGGGTGACGCCGTCGTCGAAGATCATCCCGTCCGGGGTGCACATCACGCCGTACCGGGCCGAGCCGGGCTTCAGCTTCTTGAACGCGTTGGTGTAGATGCGGTTCAGCAGCTCGCCGGCGTCGGCGCCCCAGATCTCGATCTTGCCCAGGGTGGTGGCGTCCATCATCCCGACCGAGGCCCGGACCGCTGTGCACTCCCGCAGCACCGCTTCGTCCATCGACTCACCGGCCTGCGGGTAGTACCAGGGCCGCAGCCACTGACCGACGATCTCGAATTCCGCCCCCTGAGCGACGTGCCAGGCGTGGATCGAGGTGAGCCGCGCCGGATCGAACAGGTCCCCGCGATCGCGACCGGCAAGCGCGGCGAAGGCGACCGGCGCGTACGGCGCCCGGTAGGTGGTGGTCCCGATCTCTCCCGGCGTGGCGCCCGCGCCGGTCCCGTCCGAACCGTTCAGCGCGGCCGCGATCACCCCGATGGCGTTCACCGCCGAGGTCTTGCCCTGGTCGTTCGCCGTGCTGATGGAGGTGTAGCGCTTGATGTGCTCGACGCTGCGCATGCCCGCGCCGGTGGCCCGGAGGACGTCGGCGACGGTCTGGTCACGCTGCAGGTCGACGAAGTGGCTGTCGAGTTCGGTGAGATCGCCGTCTCGTCCGGGGACGACCCACAGCGGCCGGGTGATGCCGGCCGGCTGCGGATCCTCAGCCGGCACCGAGAGGGCATGCTCCCCGCCCCTGGTGACGAAGCCGGCAATGAACGCAGCGGCCGCCCCGGCCCGGGACCCCTCGGCGAGGCATCCGTCCAGGGTGAGAGTGCCGCGGGCGGCGCCCACGACCTGCTGGCCCTGAACCTCGCCGGTCGGCACGAACGCCACCAGCGCATCGTCCCAGCGCAGCTTCCCCTGCCGCTGGCTGTGCAGGTGGACGACCGGGCTCCAACCCCCGGAGACGGCGACCAGGTCGCACGCCACCTCCGTCGGGGTGCCGACGGGGATGCTGCCGTCATCGATCACGCTGATCGACGCCGTGCTCACTCGCGGGTCACCGGCGGTGCCGACGACCGCGGCGCCGGTGGTCACCTCGATGCCGGCTTCCTGGGCGGCCCGGGCCGCCTCGGACAGGGTGGGTCGGGCATCGGCGACCGCGGCGACCTCGATGCCGGCCGCGAGGAGCTCGGGCAGCATCGCGTACGGGCTGTCGTTGGTGGTGGCCACGACGATCCGGGTCCCGGCGGCGACGCCGTACCGGTTCAGGTAGGTGCGGACCGCAGAGGCCAGCATGACGCCGGGACGGTCGTTGTCGGCGAACACCAGGGGCCGCTCGTGCGCACCGGTGGCGATGATCACCTGCTGAGCCCTGATGTGCCACAGCCGCTGACGGGAGACGCCGGCGAGGTCGGGTTCGGTGGCGGCGGCGCCGAGGTGGTCGGTGCGGTTCTGGACGGCGATGACGTAGTTGGCGTCGTAGCTGCCGAACGCGTTCGTGCGGGTCAAGACGGTCACCTCGGGGCCTGCGCTGAGCTGGGGCCCTATTCGGGTGAGCCACTGCGCTGCCGGGAGGCCGTACACGGTGGCGTTCGGGTCGGACAGCAGCGAGCCGCCCAGCTCGGGCTGGTCGTCGACCAGGATCACCCGGGCGCCGGTGGCCGCCGCCTCCCACGCCGCGGTGAGACCGGCCGGACCGGCGCCGATGACGAGGACGTCTGTGTGCACGTACTTCTTGTCGTAGACCGCAGTGTCGCCGGCCGGGTCGAGCACGCCGACACCGGACAGGTAGTCGGCCTCCAGCCCATCGACCAGTTCCAGAATCGTGGCCGGCACCATCGGCTCGTTCACACTCTGGCCCGGGCGTCGGACGTTGACCAGTGCGTTGGGCTCCTCCACGCCCGCGGCGAGGATGCCGCGGGGGCGATCACGGTAGATGGACGGTCCGGTCTCCAGCACACCGGCGGCCAGCAGAGCCGAGGCCAGGGTGTCACCCGGATGGCCGGTGTAGGAGCGGCCGTCGACGGTGAAGGAGAGCGCGGTCGTACGGTCGATCCGACCGCCCACGTCGAGACGACGCGACAGGGTGCTCAAGAGTTCACTCCATGATCAGGACGGGTCAGGTCAGGACGGGGATCGGTGAGCCGGTAGACGGTCTCGATCCGATAGCTGGCGGTGTCGCGGATTACGTTGAACCACTTGCGGCAGCCGGCCGAGTGGACCCAGCGCTCGGCGAACAGGCCCTTCGGGTTCTGCCGGTAGAACAGATAGCGACCCCACTCCTCATCGGAGAGCGCAGCCGGGTCCGCCGGGTACGGCACGTGCGCCTCGCCGCCGTAGGCGTACTCGGTCTCATCGCGCGGGCCGCAGTTCGGGCACTCGATCAAGATCATGGCAAGGTCCTCTCGGTCCGACTCAGTGCGCCACACCGGCGGCGCCGTGCTCGTCGATGAGCGCCCCGCTCACGAACCGGTCGAGCGCAAACGGTGCGTTCAAGGCATGGGCTGCACCGGTGGCGATGGTGTGCGCGAACGTCCAACCGGCTCCGGGTGTGCCCTTGAAACCACCGGTTCCCCACCCGCAGTTGACGAACAGGTTGTCGACCGGGGTCGGGCTGACGATGGGCGACGCGTCCAGGGTGACATCGACGATGCCACCCCAGGTGCGCAGCAGATGGGCTCGCGCGAAGATCGGGAACAGCTCGACCGCCGCCGCCATCTGGTGCTCGATCACATGGAAGCCGCCGCGCTGGCCGTACCCGTTGTAGGAGTCGATTCCGGCCCCCATCACCAGCTCTCCCTTGTGGGCTTGCGAGACGTAGACGTGCACGTGGTTCGACATCACCACGGTCGGGTGCACCGGCTGGAGCAGCTCTGAGACCAGGGCCTGCAGGGGATGGGACTGGATCGGCAGGTCGACGCCGGCGAGCTTGGCCAACACGCTGGAGTGACCGGCCGCCGACAGCCCCACCCTCTCGGTGGCGATCCGGCCGCGGCTGGTCTCCACCCCGACGACCCGGTTGCCGTCCTTGACGAAGCCGGTGACCTCACAGTTCTGGATCAGGTCGACACCCAGCTCGTCGCACTTGCGGGCGAACGCCCAGGCGACGTGATCGTGCTTGGCGATCCCGCCGCGGGGCTGGAAGGTGGCGCCCAGCACCGGGTAGCGGATGTTGTCGTTGATGTTGATGATCGGGCACAGCTCTTTGACCTGCTGGGGATCCAGCCACTCGGCATCGATGCCGTTGAGCTTGTTGGCGCTGACCCGGCGGACCGAGTCTCGGACGTCTCCCAGCGTGTGGGCCAGGTTCATCACCCCGCGCTGGCTGAACAAGAAATCGTACTCCAGCTCCTCGGGCAGTCCCTCCCACAGCTTCAGCGAGTGCTCGTAGATCGCTGACGACTCGTCCCACAGGTAGTTGGAGCGGATGATCGCGGTGTTGCGGGCCATGTTGCCGCCGGCCAGCCAGCCCCGTTCCAGAACGGCGATGTTGGTGATGCCGTGGTTCTTGGCCAGGTAGTAGGCGGTGGCCAACCCG
>DASQLI010000168.1:0-7339 GCA_035630075.1 Microlunatus sp. | reverse complement strand
CGAGCACTACGGGATCCCGGCCATCTCCACCGGCGACATCTTCCGCGCGATGAAGACCGCCGACACCCCACTGGCCCGTCAGGTCCGCGACATCATGAACTCCGGCGGGTACGTCAGCGACGAGATCACCAACCAGATCGTGGCGGAGCGGCTCACCCAACCGGACTGCGAGGGCGGCTTCCTGCTGGACGGCTACCCGCGCACCCTCGCCCAGGTGGAGACCCTGGATGCGGCCCTGGCCGAGCGCGGCACCCCGCTCGACGCGGTGTTGTCACTGCTGGCCGACGAGAACGAGGTCGTCGCCCGGCTGTTGAAGCGGGCCGAGACCGAAGGCCGGGCCGACGACAACGAGGAGACCATCCGGGTCCGCCAGCACGTGTACGCAGAGCAGACCGCCCCGTTGCTGGATGTCTACCGCGGACTGGGCCTGCTCGTCGAGGTCGACGGTCTCGGTGAGGTCGACGAGGTGTCCGGACGCCTCTTCGCCGCCCTGGACGACAAGCTGGGCGGTTCGGCGGTCGGCCACGGCGAGCTGATCGAGGACCCGTCCTGACCCTGCTCCGGCGCCGCCCCGGGATCGAGCTCAAGAGCCCTGAGCAGCTGATCGGCATGCGCAAGGCCGGCCTGGTCGTGGCCGCTGCGTTGCAGGCCACCGCGGCCGCCGTCAGGGCCGGCACGACCACCAGCGACCTGGACGCCGTGGCTGGCGCGGTGATCCGGACCTCGGGGGCGACGTCGTCGTTTCTCGGCTACCAGGGCTATCCCGCCGTCACCTGCATCTCGGTCAACTCCGAGATCGTGCACGGCATCCCCGGCAGCCGGGTGCTGCTCGAGGGCGACAGCGTGTCCATCGACTGCGGGGCCGTCGTCGACGGCTGGCACGGCGACTCCGCGGTCACGGTGCAGGTCGGCGCCGGCTCCGAGGTGGCCCAGGCGCTGAGTGAGGCGACCCGACTGGCCATGTGGCACGGGATCGGTGCCGCTCGGCTCGGCGGCACGGTGGGCGACGTGTCGGCCGCCATCGAGGCGTACGTCAGCGCGCTGCCGACGCCGTACGGGATCGTCGAGGAGTACACCGGCCACGGCATCGGATCGGCCATGCACCAGCCGCCGGATGTACCCAATCTCGGTCGGGCCGGCAAGGGCCCCAAGATCGTGCCGGGGATGGCGCTGGCGATCGAGCCGATGCTCACCGCCGGCGACCCGACCAACTCGGTGCTGGACGACGACTGGACCGTGGTGACCGACGACGGTTCCCTGGCCTGCCACTGGGAGCACACCATGACGGTCACCGACCGCGGCGTCTGGGTCCTGACCTCACCCGACGGGGGAGAGGCCATGCTGGCCGAGCTCGGCGTCCCGTTCGGCCCGCTGGCCGACTGACCAGAGCCACCGCGTGCTGAGCCCGTCGAAGCACATCTGAATCCGGTGACAGGCCCTGGATGCGAGATGCCCTTCGACAGGCTCCCGGGCGCGAGTCCCGGGTTCGTCACGATCAGGCGCTCACGGCGACCCGACGCACCGGCCGGCTGATCCGTTCCCCGTGCTCGGCAAGGAAGGCATCGCGGCGCCCGACGTCGACCCGACCCACCTCACGGAGTGCCACCCCCACCGAGTTCCGCACCAGCACCTCGGGGTCGTCGACCAGTCGCTCGGCGATGGCCAGCGCGTCGTCCGGCTGGCCGTGGCGGATGAGCCAGAAGGTCGCGGTGATCGCGGTCCGCCGACGGTTCGGGTCGGGGGAGGCGGCCAGCTCGGCCAAGATACTGCGCTCGGTGCGATCCGCTTCCAACAGCCAGCCGCCGATCACCCGCGGTGCGGCCCGGTCCACGAAGTCCCACTGGTCGAGGCGGTCGTGGTTGTCCAGGTAGAGCTCGGCCCAGCTCCGTCGCTCCGCCGGCGCGGCGCGGCGGCGCGCCTTGAAGTCCAGGATGCTGACCGCGACCATCCGGGCTTCGTACGAGGGCTCCGCGAGCAAGGCGGCGATCTCGGTCAGGTCCAGCGAGGTGTGTCGCTTGGCCAGGCCGAACACGTCGCGCATCCGGACCCCGAGAACGGCTTCGGGATCACCGACCCGACCGAGGATCTTGGCATGCTCGGCCGGGTCGGCAAGTGCGGACAGCTCCGCGACGACCTCAGCGGCCGTCGTCATGGCCGCCAGCCGGGGTCCCGTCCGATGAAGCCGAGCAGCCGGTCCTGGACGGGCGCGTCCTCGGGCACGGGCACCCGGGGGCCGTACTGACCGGAGTCGCGCAGGATCTGGTCCCAGGGCTCCATGCCGGCCAACAGCACCGCGCAGAACTCGGGATCCAGCCGATCGTCCTGGCCGGTCGCCCGGGCCAGGTCCCAGGTGTGCATGAACACGTCACTGGTGTAGAACTGGTCGATCGCGGCGTTCAGGGGGTGGGTGCCGGCCTGCGGGTGGGCGAACTCACGATCGGCGTCCGGGCCGTCCAGCAACGCCTGCATCGCCGCGGTGTGAGCGTGCCAGGCGGCCACCGGGTCCTCGGCCACGCTGGGCCCGTCGGTCGTGAGGGTGACCCCGCCACCGGCCAGGAACCCGGGCATCCACTCGACCAGGTGAGCGACGACGTCCCGGGCCACCCAGCCGGGCACCGGGGCGGGCGCGGCCCAGTCCTGAACACCGTCGACCTTGGCGGTGAAGACGCCGGCCACCGCGGCGTGATGCTCGGCCGGGGAGCGCGGAGCGCGACCATCAACCTCGGTCACGCCACCGCCCCGTCGGCCAGCAGCCGGTCGAGCTTGGCGTAGCCCTGGTCGACGCCGGTCTCCATGCCGCTGCGCAGCCACGCGTCCCGACTCTCGAACGAGTCGACCAGGGACTGGGAGTGCACCCGGGTCCGGCCGTCGCCCAGGTCCTCGAACCGGAGGGTCTCCAGCGACACCTCTTCCGGCATGCCCTCCCAGGTGAAGGTCTGCACGATCGTGTCCTCGCCGATCCGATGGAAGCAGCCTCGGAAGCCGACCTCGTTGTCGTCGCGGCCGGCGACGTAGCGCCAGCTGCCGCCGTCTCGGACGTCCCAGACGTCGATCTTGGTGTCCATCCCGTCCGGGCCTACCCAGCGGGCGAACAGGTCGGGATCGAGGTGGGCACGCATCAGCTGGGCCGGCGTGGCGGCGAAGTCCCTGGTGATCCGGATGATCGGCAGCTTCTCGTCGGCGCTGATAGTCGCCTCGGGGCTGGTGGTGGTGGTCATGACGCTTGTCCTTTCGTAATGGGGCTGATGGTGGTGCCGGGTCGGGTCGACTCGGACTCCTTGAGCTCGGCCAGCACCGCGTCGAGGCGCTGGTAGCGCTGTTCTGCTTGCCGTCGGTAGCGCTCGATCCAGGCGGTCATCAGGTCGAACACCTCCGCTTCCAAGTGCACGGGACGGGTCTGGGCCCTGCGGCTCCTGGTCACCAGGCCGGCGTCCTCGAGCACCTTGAGGTGCTTGGAGATCGCCTGCACGCTGACCTCGTACGGCTCCGCCAGCTCGTTGACCGTGGCATCCGCGACGGTGAGCCGGGAGACCAGGTCGCGCCTGGTCGGGTCGGCCAGAGCGGCGAAGACTCGGGAGAGCTGATCGGCCATGGACTCATCCTCAACTAAGTGGTTGAGTAGGAAGCTATATCGCGGAGATGGCTGTTGTCAACCGTTTGGTTGAATACTTCAGCCGCGGGAGCTACGAGGGGTGCGGCCACGGACCACACCGACGAACGCCTGCGTCACGGGATCGTCGCGGTCGATCGGCCAGACCAGGCCGATCGTCGTCGGCGGCAACCCCCGAACGGGACGGTGGGCGGCATCGCGTCGGTGGTGCAGGCGGGCCACCGACTGAGGCAGGATCGCCACGCCGGCTCCGGAGGCCGCGACCTCGACCGCCTCCGCGTCAGACATCGGCGGCAGATCGAGCTGGACACTGTCCGGCACGAACCCGTCGGGTGGGCCGCCGATGAACTGCTCGCCGGCCAGGTCAGCGAGATCGATCTCGTCGTACGCGGCCACCGGGTGGTCCCGGGCGACGACGACGACCGCGACCTCGTCGTAGAGCCGGACCAAGTGCAGGCCGGTGCGGTCGAGGGGCAACCGAGTCAGGACCATGTCGACCCGGCCGGCTCGCACCGCCGCCTCCGCGTTCTCCTCGTCGAGGGGCACCAGCTCCAGCCGGACCCCGTCGCGGCGCTGCCGCCACGAGCGTGCCCACTTGTCCGGGGTCACGCCTGGGACGTAGCCCACCCTTAGCACCGTGTTGCTCATGCCTTCCACCCTGCCTGATCGCCCGGCGCCGCGGTGGTCCAGTGGTGCTATGCCGCGTCGGTGCTCTCCCCACCGCCCGATGCCTCGACCACCGTCACGACACCGGCGGCGCCGTCGACGGTGATCCGCTGTCCGGTGCTGATCTTGCTCGTGGCGTCGGGTACGCCGACCACGGCCGGAATCCCGTACTCGCGAGCCACGACTGCGCCGTGGGACATCGAGCCGCCCATCTCCATCACCAGGCCGCCGGCGGTCAGGAACAACGGAGTCCAGCCTGGATCGGTCGAGGGGGCGACCAGGATCTCGCCCGGCTCGAGGTGGGCTCCGGCCGGATCCATGATCACCCGGGCCGGACCGGTGGTCGTGCCGACAGATGCCGGGCTGCCCAGCAGCGCACCGTCCGGGGCAGTGCTGTTGATCATGGTCTCCGGCTCGGTCCCGTCGGAGAGCAGCATCCGGGGGATGTGGCGACGGCGCAGCTCGGACGCGTACGCGGCGCGCCGCTCCCGGACGTGGCTGCGCTGGTCGATGCCACGCAGCGCTTCGCGCAGTCGGCGGAGATCGAGGAAGAACACATCGTCGACCTGGTCGAGCGTCCCCGCGGCAACGGCCGCGTCGCCGACCAGCTGCAGCTCGCGGCGGATCGCGGCGAGCGCGAACACCATGATCGACTTCGGCCGCTCGCGCAGCCCGATCAGGGCCCGAGCCCGATGCAGGGCCAACCCGACGAGCCGAGCGCGAAGTCGCCCGAGTCGGCCGGTACGCCGGGTGGCGACGACGATCTTGGCGATCGCCGCCTCGGCGATCTGGGCGCCCCGGGCGAACTGGTGATCGGGGGCCAGCTCGGGGTCGTCCCACCGCAGGTAGTTGGCGAGGACGCCGAGCAGGTGCTCGGGCTCGTCCGACCAGCGCGGCATGCCGAGATCGATCTCGGCGACGGCGCGGTGACCGTACCGGTCAAGGAAGTCGCGGAGACCATGCTGGATGACCGGCGGGAGCTGCTCGCGACGGTAGGCCGAGGACAGGTCGGTCGGATCGGTGGTGATCATCGTCGTGGCCGAGTCGCTGTCGCGTCTGATAGTGGTGGCCAGCCGCCACAGCTCCAGATCCATCTCGGTGGTGACGTTGTGCGGCAGCCCCCGGCGTACATCGGCGAACAGCGTCTGGTCGAGATCGTCGGGGGCGAGCCGGCGAGCGACGGCCATCGCGATCAGCCCGGCGGCCGCATAGCCGAAGGTCGTGGGCATGATCAGGAAGGTGTCGGTGCCCAGCCGCTCCTCGACAGCGTCCAGTCGTTCGTCCGGGGCGAGACCGGGGTTGAACCGCCACCGGTCGCGGACGTGGGTTTCGATCCGGTCGGCGGCCCGGTGCGCCGCCGACGGATCGAGCAGGCCCAGCAGCACCCGCAGCGGCAGCTTCGTCTTGATCATGAACTTGGCCACGATCGGCAGCGGGTGGCCGCTCTGCTCGGCCGGCAGCGGTGCGAAGCGCGGGTCGTCCTGCAGGAGCTCGAGAACGGCCTTGGTGCGAGCCTCCATCACCCCGGCCACCTTGGTGATCACCCGCCGAGCCCTGCGATGGCGTAGCAGCGGTGTGATGTCGGCGAACAGCCGCTCGCCGATGATCGCGAAGCCCTCCGGGCCGGCGTCCGGCTCGGGTCGGGGAAACCCGGCGGTGGCGGCGATCGAGGAGGCCATCAGACGGAAGCTCGCCTGGCCCATCGGGGTGATCGGGCGCGTGAGTCCCTGAGCGAGGCTGGCGCACAGGTAGGCCCGCGCGGTCCCGTCGCGCGTCGGCGGTGCGGGATAGAGCGTGGTGATCGGTCGGGCCTGGGTGAGCCAGGCCCGACCCTGGAGGTCGAGGACCCACTCGGTGTCCTGCGGGTCGCCGTAGAGTCCGTCGACCTGGCGTGCCAGTCCGGTCAGGGCGTCGAGACCGGCCCGGTCGAGACAGGCCGTGGTGCCCGCCCCGAGCTCGACCGTCGTGGTGCCGCCGCCGGCCACCGACCGGACGGCGGTGCGCTTGTCCCCGAGGCGCTGATCGACCAACGCGCCGGTGTCGGCGTCCAGGACGAAACGATCGGGGTTGACCGCGCCGGAGACGACGGACTCGCCCAGACCGGGGCTGGCGTCGATCACCAGCTGGCGGCGACTGCCGGTGACCGGGTTCGCGGTGAACATCACCCCCGCGACCTGGGCCTCGACGAGCTGCTGGACCACCACGGCGAGTGCGACGCCGTCCGGTCCGATGCCCTGGCTCGCTCGGTAGCTGACGGCACGCTCGGTCCACAACGAGGCCCAACAGCGGCGTACCGCGTCGAGGACGGCGCCGGAACCGATCAGGTTGAGGTAGGTGTCCTGCTGGCCAGCGAAGCTCGCCCCGGGAAGGTCCTCGGCGGTGCCGGACGAGCGCACCGCGACGGGCACCTGGTCACCGAGGGAGCCGTACCAGTCGATGATCTCGGCGGCGAGATCGTCGGGCACGGGTGCGGCCAGCACGATCTCGCGCGCCTGCGCGGCGAGCCGAGCGCGGTCGCCTACGTCGTCGTGCTGGAGACGTGCGACCACCTCGTCGAGGCGATCACCCACCACTCGGTGGTAGGCCGCTGTGGTGATGCAGAAGCCGGGCGGGACGGGCAGGTCGGCGCGCACCAGGCGGCCGAGGTTGAGCGCCTTGCCGCCGACGGCGTCGAGGGCGTCCGATCCGATCTCGACGAGTCCCACGACGGTTGTCGATTCGACTCCGGTGGCGGTTCGCGGCAAGTTATTCACCATATGATGAATTATCCACGCGGCCGCCGTTCGGTCAAGGGCTTTGGGTGCGCCTCTTCGAGCCAACGCTTCGGAGCTGCCTGCCGATGCCGATCGGACCAGGTCGGATCCGGTCGGTCGAGCCGGGCCGATCGACGAGGTCGGATCAGTCGAAGAGGTAGCGCTGGAGCGTGGCGCCGATCCGGGGGACCAGGTCCTCGACCGGTGCCGCGGCGATCTCGGTGAGCTGGAGGACGTAGCGGGTCACGATCAGACCGGCGACCTGGGAAGCCACCAGGTCGGCCCGCAAACCGGCGTCCGGCACGTCGAG
>DASQLI010000167.1:0-25498 GCA_035630075.1 Microlunatus sp. | reverse complement strand
AGGTACGTGGTGCGCTGGAACGGCCAGCCGTACGCCGACGGCGAGACCGGGAAGAACGCGACCACCGACAACGTCGTGGTGATGTCGGTGAAGAACAAGCCGGACGGCAATGCCGACGTCAACGGTGCGCGTTCGGTGAAGTCGGTGACCACCGGCAAGGGCGACGTCGTGATCTACCGGGACGGTCGCAGGGTCAACGGGACCTGGCGGCGGGCGGGGGAGACCAAGCCGATGCGGTTCGTCGACGCTGGCGGCAAGGACATCCCGCTCGAGCCCGGCCGGACCTGGGTGCTGCTGAGCGGGTCGTGATGCGTGTCCTGAGCCTGTCGAAGGACGACTTGGTGTCCTTCCTCGGCCTTGACGCCCGCACGTTGCTGCGTTCACCTCGGTCGTGGTCCGTGTCCTGAGCCTGTCGAAGGACGAACCGCTATCTCGCGTGCACGGGACGCGTGACACTCGGAGCCCGACCGGCTCAGGCGGCGAGTTCCACCGCAGAGCATCGCCAGCGGTCGCCGAGCCGGACGAGCTGGAACGCCAGTGCGGTCGAACGCCGGCCGCGGCGAAGGTGAGCCGAGACCTCCAGCACCCGCGGATGGGTGAGCTGGGAGCGCAGCGACACGACGGTCGCGGGCGGCAGGGGCGCAGGCGACGTGGTCTGGGACCGGGTGCGGTGCTGGATCCGGACGCGGCGGCTCACCTCCGCCAGCACCCAGTCGTCCAGCCACCGACCGAGTGGCTCGAGAGGTCGGCGGCCGTCCAGCGCCTCGGTCAACAGCTGGGCGAACCAGGGTGCCCAGGTGCGTACCTGGTCCTCGAGTTCGGGCCGGAGTTGCGGGTCGACACCGGAGGGGATCAGATCGACGCTCAGCGGCGCGCGGGACGGGAAGGGCTGCCTGGCGAGCGGCTCGTCCTGATCGTCCTCCACCAGCCGCAACCGCGGTTGATCCGGTGACACCTCGGGGGTGTGCAGCCGGAGTCCGAGCCAGCTCTCGGCGGGCGGACGAGTGTCGACGGCATATCTCAGGGCCAGGGCGGGGGGCGGCATCGCGAGCTCCTCGGATCGGGTCCGGTCACCCTGCCGCACTCATCACCGGGAAGGAAAGAAACCGGTGTGGACAACTCGCGCCGCCTGGGAATCACCGACTGCGCGGGTGTTGCAGCTACCGCGGAGTCGGGTCAGACCATCAGGTTGGACTGGATGCTGTAGTGCGCCGCCCGATAGATGTGCCTCCCGAACTCCACGAACCGACCGGTGTCGTCGTAGGTGATGCGATCGACGGTCAGGCAGGCGCAGGGGCTCTCCTCGTCCAGCAGGCCCGCCTCGTCGTCGGTCATCAGCCGGGCCGAGATCCGCTGGTGCGCGATCTTGAGGTTCACTCCCAGCGACTGCAGGGTCGCGTACAGGCTGCGGTGCTCCAGCACCTCGCGGCTGAGCGCGAAGCTGGCCGGCAGGTAGTTGGTGAGGATGGCCAGTGGAACGTCGTCAGCGAGACGGAGCCGGCGAACTCGGATGAACTCCTGCTCCGTGATGTCGGTGGCATCCACGGCGCTCGCGACGTCGGCGTCGAGCGGACCCACCGAGAACTCCAGCAGCTGGGTGCTCGGCACCTTGCCCGCCTGGACGAGATCGGCATTGAGACTGGTCAGTCGCTCGTCCCGACTGAACTGGGATCGGACGACCTGGGTACCCACGCCACGTTTGCGGACGAGCAGCCCCTTGTTGACCAGCTCCTGAATGGCTTGTCGGGCGGTGGGACGTGACAAGCCGAGGCGGGTGGTCAGGGACAGCTCGTTCTCGAGTCGGTCGCCGGGAGCGAGGCCCCCGGTGTTGATCTCGTTCTCGATCGCCTGCGCGAGCTGGTAGTAGAGCGGCACCGGGGAGTTCCGCTCGAGGGTGATGTCCAGCTCGCGGGCGACTCCGGGCTCGCTCATGGGCCCAATGGTAGATCCGAAATGTCGAAAAATCCTAATGTATGGACAACTACGTCGGCGCTTCGACCATGATCATCGGTAGGGCGGGCTCGATCCCGACGCGAGGCGCCATCCGTGCCCGCCCGCCCGTCCGGTGCCAGGTCGGTAGGGTTGGCGGCGCGGGCCCGATCCACGCCGGATCCGGGGACAGCTCCGCGATGGAAGGGAATGCGATGCCGCAGCGTCTGACGCCGCTGGAGGTGTCCCTGCTCGTGCTGGACACCGCGCATGCGCCAGCCCACGTGGCCACCGTCGACATCTTCGACGCCGAAGCAGACGGCCTCGACTACGAGCGGTTCATCGGACTGATCCGCGAGCGGATCGCGTACGTGCCGCGATACCGGCAGCGGGTCCGCGACGTGCCAGTCCGGCTGGCCGCCCCGATCTGGGTGGACGACGAGAGCTTCGACCTCACCTTCCACGTCCGCCGGTCTGCGTTGCCACGACCGGGAACGATGGAGCAGCTGCGCGAGTTCGTCGGCCGAGTGGTGGCCCGGCGGCTGGATCGATCGCGGCCGCTGTGGGAGATCTACGTCGTCGAAGGGCTGGAAGGCGATCGCTTCGCGGTCGTGGCGAAGACCCATCTGACCCTGGTCGACGGCGTGGACAACGTCGACATCGGCCAGGTGCTCCTCGACACGCGTCCTGAGCCCGATCTGGCCACCCCCGAGTCGTGGCGGCCGGTGCCCGAGCCGGGCGCCGCCGAGCTCGTCGCGGGGGCACTCTGGGAGAGCGCCCAGGATCCGCTGCTCGCCTGGCAGAACCTGCAGGGGGTAGCCACCGGCGCGCTCGGGGTCGCGGTCGCCGTCGGTGAGGCGGTGGGTGGGGTCGGGACTCGGGTCGTCGAGCTGGTCGAGGACGCGCTGCTCGGCACTCGGCCTCGGTCCAAGTCCCCACTGGCGGGTGTGGTGTCTGAGCAGCGCCGGGTCGCGCTGGTGGCTGTACCGCTCGCGGAGCTGAAGGCCGTCCGGGACGAGCACGACCACACGATCAACGACGTCATCCTCGCCGTGGTCGCCGGCGCCCTGCGGGCCTGGCTGCTGACTCGCGGCGAGTCCGTGCCGAACGGTCGGGAGCTGACCGCTCTGGTGCCGATGAGTGTCACCGAGGACGACGGCGAGCCCACCTCCCTGGGCAGCCAGGTCGCCCCGCACCTGCAGCCGCTGCCGATCGGGGAACAGAATGCGCTGATGCGCCTGCACCAGGTGGCGTACGCGACCGAGGCGCACAAGGACACCGGGCGCGCGGTCGATGCACGCACCCTGTCCGACATCGCCGGGTTCGCGCCGACCACGCTGCACGCGCTGGGTGTACGCGTCTCGAACGAGGTGCTCCGGCGGCAGCACGACGTGCTGGTCACGAACGTCCCCGGGCCGCAGATGACGCTGTATGCGGCCGGCGAGCGTCTGGTGGCCAGCTATCCGGTGCTGCCCCTCGGAGCAGGCCACCTGCTCGCGGTCGGTGTCACGTCCTACGACGGCCAGGTCTTCTTCGGATTGACCGCCGACCGGGACGCCGTCGGTGATCTCGACGTGCTGGCGCAGTGCTTGGACGACGCGGTCGAGGAGCTGCTCGACACCACCGTCCGAGCGAGGAATCTGCGCCAGCCGACCAGGAAGGCCTCGGCGGCGGCCAAGAAGGCAGCGGCGTCGAAGGCTGCGGCGCGACAGGAGGCGCGGCGGGGCACCGGGCAGCGACGGGCGGCGATGCGGAACCTGGCCAGCCGTGCCGTCGAGCTCGGGGCGAACGCGACCAGGGTGCCGGCCGCGAAGCGTACGGTCCCGGCGCCGGGTCCGTCGACGGCTCGGAAGCTGCCCACTGAGCCGCCGACGTCCGCGACCGAGTCATCGGCCACGAAGTCGGCTGCGGTCAAGCAGACGCAGGCCAAGCCGAAGCCGGCTGAACCGGCACCGGCTGAGCAGCCGCCGGCCAAGAAGACGCCGGCCACGAAAGCGGGAGTCAGCAAGACGCCAGCCAGGGAGACGCCGGCCAGGAAGACGCCGAGCGAGGCTGCTCGCGCGACCGTGCCCGACTCGCGCGCGAGGCGAGCGATGAAGGCGCCAGCGAAGAAGACCACTGCGGCGAAGAAGACCACCGCCGCCAAGAAGACCAGCAGCGCCCAGAACAAGACCAGCAGCGCGCAGAAGAAGACCACCGCCGCCAAGAAGACCAGCAGCGCGCAGAAGAAGACCGCCGAGGCAGCGCCGTCAGCACCGCCTGCGGCGGTCAGTCCGTCGGTCGGCGACCGCTGATGACCGTGTTCGTCCCGGTGACCGTGGCTTCGGCGCTGGACCTGCGCAGGACGGGCAGAGCACCCGGCCTGGTCGGCTACGCCGATGGACCGGCCCTGCGCCGGTGGTCCGGAGAAGCACGGCTGGACGACGAGGAAGCGTCCTATATCGCGCTCAACCACGCGGGAGTGGCGGCGCTGCTCCACGAGGACGTCGCTTCGACCCGGCTGGTGCTGGCCCTGGACACCGAGCTCAGCAGCACCGATGAGCTCGGCGCCGTCGCATTGCCGGAGGTTCGCTGGGCGGACGTCCGGTCGCTGTTCGCCGACGACCCCGCCGCCGCCGAGGCGGTGGCCGGTGCGCGGGCGGCGGTACGTTTGCTCGATCTCGCCGCCGCCTTGGAGGTCGAGGCGGCCGAGCGTCTGCAGCACGCGCATGATCTGCTCTGGTACGCGCCGGAGGAGCTCGACGAGCTGGCTGATCGTGGCTGACCGTGGCTGAGCGCTGTCTCTCCGGATAGCGCCGTGTCGTGGTAGCGCGCCCGAGTCGAGTGCCGCGCTGACCCGGTGACAGCAGAGGGGCTCAACCGGCCCACCGCGGCGTGTCGGGGCACCTGAACCGTTGAACCCGCGTTCGTCCTCCGGGGATGCTCTTGCCGTCCCTGCCGCACTTGTCGGTGGTATCAGGCAGACTCGTGCCATGCCACGGTCCATCTGGAAAGGCGCCATCTCCTTCGGCTTGGTCACCATCCCGATCAAGCTCTACTCCGCCACGGAGGAGAAGGACATCAGCTTCCGTCAGGTCCACCCCGAGGACGGCGGCCGGATCAAGTACAAGCGGGTCTGCGAGAAGTGCGGCAACGAGATCCCGTACGCGGAGATCGCCAAAGGCTACGAGCTGCCCGACGGCAGGATGGTGATACTGACCTCTGAGGACTTCGACGACCTGCCACTGGCCACGACCAAGGCGGTCGAGGTCGTCCAATTCGTGGCCGAGGAGGAGGTCGACCCGACCTACTTCGCGAAAACCTACTTCCTGCAGGCCGACGGCCCGGGCATCAAACCCTACGTGCTGTTGCGCGACGCGCTGACCAAGTCGGGCAAGTCCGCCCTGGTGAAGGTGGCCTTGCGCTCCCGTGAGGCGTTGGCGCTGATCCGGCCCAAGGACGACGTGCTGCTGATGCACACGATGCTCTGGCCCGACGAGCTGCGGGATGGCGGCTTCTCCGCCCCACCGGCGGACGTGACGGTGTCCGACGCCGAGGTGACGATGGCCCAGTCGTTCATCGACGCGCTGTCCGGCGACTTCGAGCCGGAGGAGTACCACGACTCCTACCGGGAGGCGCTGGAGTCGTTGGTGCGCTCCAAGGCAGAGGGCGTCCCGCTCGAGGCGGAGCCCGAGGTCGAGGAGCAGGCGGAGGTCGTCGACCTGGTCGCGGCGCTCCGGGCGTCGGTCGAGGCGGCGAAGAAGCGGCGGGAGTCCACGGCGGCGGAGTCCAAGGCGGGCTAGCTCTGGTTTGCCGGCAGCTGCCGCGGTGGTGGGTTCGGCGGCAGCCCAGTGGATGCGCGCCGGGCAACCATCCGCACTCGCAGGCTCGCGCTCCCGCCAGACCCATCCAGGCCCGGCGCGGATCCACTGGGCAGCCGCCTCGTGCCCAGGTGCGGTAGTGCTCGCTGCGGAGTCACCAGATCGCCCACTCCTGAGTTTGAAGGCTGGTACGGGTGCGGCCGGATCGCAGGTGCGGCGCCTTTCTGGTGCCGAGAAGTTGCTCAGGCACCTTTGGCGGGCTGAGCTGGTGCCTCAGCTACTTCTCGGTGACGGCGGCGACTGCGGGGCGGACGATATCGGCACAACATCGCCGCAATATCGAGCAGCTCTGGCCGGTGTGCCCGAGTTCGAGGGCGTGCAACAGGGCTGTCACAAACAGACGACAGACTGTGGCCCATGACTCAGCAGAGTGGCGCCCTTCGCGCCGAGGTCATTGACTCGGAACAGGTCGACGAGCAGCTGATCGAGGCCGAACGCCGCGTGCCGGATGTGTCCCGGTACGCCGGCGGGGTCTCCTCCGACAGTCAGCACGCCGCGTTGCGGGCCTCGGTGCGCCAGCTCGGCCAGCTGCTGGGCGAGGCACTGACCCGGCACGAGGGGCCGGAGCTGCTGGCGAAGGTGGAGACCATCCGTCGGCTCTCCCGTGAGCACCGCGACGACGAGCTGCACGCCGAGCTCGACGGTGTCGACGATGCCACGGCAGTCCGGCTGGCTCGCGCGTTCAGCGCCTACTTCCAGCTGGTCAACATCACCGAGCAGCTGCACCGCTGGCATGAGGTCGCGAATGTCGAGGTGAGCCCGCTGACGGCCACCGCCCAACGGATCGGCGCGGCGTTGGACAAGGGCACCGTGGATCGGCAGCTGGTCAGCGACGTGCTCGGCCGACTGGAGTACCGCCCGGTCTTCACGGCTCATCCCACGGAGGCGAGTCGTCGCTCGGTGCTGGAGCTGCTGCGCAAGATCGCCGACGTCGTGGCCGCCCTGGAGGACCCGCGCAGCTCGCCGTCGGAGACCCCGCAGCACGAACGACGACTGGCGGAGCTGGTCGACCTGCTGTGGCAGACCGACGAGCTGCGGGTGGTGCGACCCGAACCCAAGGACGAGGCCAGGACGGCGATCTACTACCTGCAGTCGATCGCCGGCCAGGTGATGCCGGAGCTCCTGGCGGAGCTGGACCGGGCCCTGGCCTCCATCGGGGTCGAGCTCCCGACCGGGGCGCGGCCACTGCGGTTCGGCAGCTGGGCCGGCGGCGACCGGGACGGCAACCCGAACGTGACCCCGCCGGTCACCCTCGACGTCCTCGCCCTGCAGCACGACTTCGGTCTGCGCACCCTGATCGCCGAGGTGGAGGAGCTCCTCAGCGAGATGAGCGCCTCGACCCGGATCATCCGGGTCACCGAGAAGCTGCGGGAGAGCCTGGCTCGCGACGCCACGGCCTTGCCGATCACGTACGCGACGATCTCGCGGCTCAACGCCGAGGAGCCCTACCGGCTCAAGCTCAGCTACGTCCGGGTCCGGCTGCAGCGCACCCGGGACCGGCTGGCCGACGGAACGCCGCACGAGCCGGGCCGGGACTACCTCGGGCTCGACGAGCTGATCGCCGACCTGACCCTGGTCCGCGACTCGATGCTGGCCGACGAGGACCGGCTGAGCGCCGGCGGAGGCATCCTGCGGCTGATCCGCACCGCCACCGCGATGGGACTCGGCCTGGCCACGCTCGACGTCCGCGAGCACAGCGGCAAGCACCACGACGCGCTGGCGGGGTTGTTCGACCGGATCGGTGAGCTCGACAGGCCGTACGCCGAGCTCGACCGCGCCGGGCGTAAGGCCCTGCTGTCCCAGGAGATGACCTCCCGCCGCCCGCTGCTCGGCTCCAACCGGCTCGACCTGCCGGAAGGCTCGACGGCGGTGCTGGAGCTGCTCGCCTCGATCCGGACGGCGCTGGACACGTACGGACCGGATGTGATCGAGACCTACATCGTCTCGATGACCCACGACGTGGACGACGTGTATGCGGTGGTCGTGCTGGCGCGCGAGGCCGGGCTGGTCGATCTGGGCAGTGACGGCAAGCCGGCCACCGCTCGGATCGGCTTCGCGCCGCTGTTCGAGACGGTGGCCGAGCTGGAGGCCGCCGGTCCGCTGCTCGAGGCGATGCTCAGCGATCCCGCGTACCGGCGCCTGGTCGCGGCCCGTGGCGACGTGCAGGAGATCATGCTCGGCTACTCGGACTCCTCCAAGGACGCCGGCATCGCCGCCTCGCAGTGGCAGATCCACCGCGCTCAGCGGGCGCTGCGGGACATCGCCCGGGAGCACGGTGTCGTGCTCCGCCTGTTCCACGGTCGTGGTGGCTCGGTCGGCCGCGGCGGCGGGCCGACGCACGAGGCGATCATGGCGCAGCCCAACGGCAGCCTCGACGGGCCGATCAAGATCACCGAGCAGGGCGAGGTGATCTCCGGCAAGTACACCCTGCCCGGTCTCGGCCGGTGGAACCTGGAGACGGCGCTGGCCGCTGTGCTGGAGGCGTCGGTGCTGCATCGCAAAGCGTTGTTGCCGGCCTCGGTGCTGCAGGGGTGGAACGCGACCATGGACCAGGTGGCCGCCGCCGGTCAGGTCGCCTACCGCACGCTGGTTCGTGATCCCGCCCTGGTGCCGTTCTTCGTGGCCGCGACGCCGGTCAACGAGCTGGGCAAGATGAACATCGGCTCCCGGCCCGCGAAGCGACCGGGCGGCGAGGGGGGTCTTGACGACCTGCGCGCGATTCCGTGGGTGTTCGGCTGGACCCAGTCCCGGATCATCCTGCCCGGTTGGTACGGCGTGGGCAGCGGACTCGCCGCGGCGCGTGAGGACGGCCGAGCCGACGTGCTCCGCGAGATGTACGAGACCTGGCCGTTCTTCCAGACCTTCTTGTCCAACGTTCAGATGACGCTGGCCAAGACGGATCTGGCCATCGCTCGGCGGTACGTGCGGATGCTGGTGCCGGAGGAGTCCCAGGGACTGTTCGAGCTGATCGAGGCCGAGCACGCCCGTACGGTCGCGGAGGTGCTCGCGGTCACCGGCCGGAGCCAGCTGTTGGAGTCGGCGCCGGTGCTGCGGCGCAGCCTCGAGCTGCGGGACTCCTACCTGGCACCGCTGCACGCGCTGCAGTCCTCGTTGCTGGCCCGGGTCCGCGAGCTACCGGAGGACGGGCCGCAGGACACCGATCTGCAGCGGGCCCTGCTGCTGACTATCAACGGCATCGCGGCCGGCCTGCGCAACACCGGCTGACCCGACTCCGCGGTGGTTTGAGCTACCGCGGAGTTGGGTCGGTGGCTGGCGGGTGGAACTGCGCGGTGGTTTGAGCTACCGCGGAGTCGGTACCGAGTCGGTGGTGAGGCCGCGGCGAGCACTCACTAGCCTCTGTTCATGGATGCCATCACCTCCGTACCCGCCCCGGTCAACGAGTCGGTTCGCAGCTACGCGCCGGGGAGCCCGGAGCGGGCGAGCATCGAGAAGCGGCTCGCTGAGATGGCCGGGGCCGACCCGGTCGAGCTGACCGCAGTGATCGACGGCAGTCACGTGCCCGGTGGCGGTGACACCTTCTCGGTGACCATGCCGTCCGATCACGCGCACGTCCTGGGCACCGCCCAGCACGCGACCGGGGCCGACGCCGAGGCGGCGATCGCGGCCGCCACCGCGGCGGCTCCGGACTGGGCGGCGATGGACTTCGACGACCGGGCGGCGATCTTCCTCCGGGCGGCGGATCTGCTGGCCGGGCCGTGGCGGGACACCCTCAACGTGGCGACCATGCTGGGCCAGGGCAAGACGGTGCAGCAGGCCGAGATCGACTCCGCCTGCGAGCTGATCGACTTCCTGCGCTTCAACGTCGCCTTCGCCCGGCAGATCCTGGCCGACCAGCCGGTCTCCTCACCCGGGGTGTGGAACCGCACCGACTACCGCCCGTTGGACGGGTTCGTGCTGGCGATCACGCCGTTCAACTTCACCGCGATCGGTGGCAACCTGCCGACTGCGCCGGCCCTGATGGGCAACACGGTGCTGTGGAAGCCCAGCCCCACCCAGCAGCTCTCGGCGCACTACACGTACGCACTGCTCGAGGCCGCCGGTCTGCCGCCGGGCGTGATCAACCTGCTGCCCGGCGACGGGATCGCGGTCTCGGAGGTGGCCTTGGCCCATCCCGACTTCGCCGGACTGCACTTCACCGGCTCCACGGCCACCTTCCAGCACCTGTGGCGCACCATCGGCGAGAACCTCGCCGGTTACCGCGCCTACCCGCGGATCGTGGGGGAGACCGGCGGCAAGGACTTCATCGTGGCGCATCCCAGCGCCGATCCCGACGTGTTGCGGACGGCGATGATCCGTGGCTCGTTCGAGTACTCCGGGCAGAAGTGCTCGGCCTCCTCCCGTGCCTACGTCCCCCGCTCGGTCTGGGACCGGATCCGCGACGACCTGGTCGCCCAGACCGAGGCGCTGGCCGTGGGGGACGTCCGCGACCTCTCCAACTTCACCTCGGCGGTGATCGACGAGCGGGCTTTCACCAAGCACCGCGACGCCCTGGACCGGGCCCGCACCGGCAGCAGCACCGAGATCATCGCCGGCGGCACCGTCGACGATCGCGTCGGCTGGTTCGTCCGGCCGTCGATCATCGTCAGCGACGACCCGCGCAACGAGGTCCTCACCACCGAGTACTTCGGTCCCATCCTCGGCGTGTACGTCTACGACGACGCCGACTTCGAGGAGGTGCTGACCGAGGTGGACGAATCCGGTCCCTACGGCCTCACCGGTGCGGTGATCGCCGAGGACCGTAACGCGCTGGTCCGGGCCGCTCAGCGGCTCCGGTTCGCGGCCGGCAACTTCTACTTCAACGACAAGCCGACCGGCGCCGTGGTGGGTCAGCAGCCCTTCGGTGGCTCTCGCACCTCCGGTACCAACGACAAGGCCGGCTCGATGTGGAACCTGATCCGCTGGGCCAGCCCGCGGTCGCTCAAGGAGACGCTGGTTCCGGCCACCTCCCACGACTATCCACATATGGGCTGACAGCCATCTCGGTGCCGAGTTGTCAGCGCACGCGGTCGCCAGGGCGACCGCCGACGCTGACAACTCAGACCTACTTGGTCAGCCAGGAGTCGCCGACCTTCTGCTGGGTGCGGAAGCCGGCCAGGATGGCCGGGGCGGCGGACTGCTCGAGCTTCTTGCCGAGGATCGGGATGGCCACCTTGAGATCGCCGGTCAGCTCGGCGACGGTGCCGGAGCCGCCCCCGGCGAGCTCGACCACACCCTTCATCGTCACCGGCTGACCCGGGATGCTCATGCTGACCCGGCCGGTGCGGTTTCCGCTGGCGTCGGCGGGCCCCCAGGCGGTCTCCTCGACCACGGTGATCTCCGGGCCGGTGAACTTGGCTGCAGCGTCGGGTGCGGGAAGCTTCCGAGTGGTCTTGGTGGTGGTGCCGGTCACCTCGGCCTCGTAGGAGCGGGCATGAGTGGCCTTGCACACCTCCTCCAGGTAGGCGCGATCGGTCATCATCGCGAACACGTCCTCGACCCCGGCAGCGAACTCGACACGAGACTTGATGTCCATGGCGGCCATCATGGCACGCGGCGGTCACGGCAGGCTTATGGTCAGAGGTGACGGGCACAGCGACGTGCCGACGAGACCGTGAGGAGTTGCTCAGCGGTGACGACCTTCGAGATCCAACTCGAACGTGACAAGGCCGACAAGATCGACGAGGTGGCCGCACGCGGTGCCGCCAAGGCACGTGAGGAGGGCTACGACGCCGAGTCGGTCCGTGGGTTCCTGCGACACTACTTCCGCCACGTCGACGCCATGGACATCGACGAGCGCAGCGTGGACGAGCTGCTCGGACTGGTGCAGAGCCACTACGAGCTGGCCAGGAACCGCCCCTCCGCCCGAGCCACCATCGCCATCTGGACCCCGAGCCAGTCCGAGGACGGCTGGACCTGCGGCGGTGCGACCGTGGTCCAGATCGTCACCGACGACCGCCCGTTCCTGGTCGACTCCGTGACCATGGAGGTGCTGCGCCAAGGCTGGAGCATCCAGGAGGTGTTCCATCCGCAGTTCCAGGTCGACCGCGACCTGGGCGGCACCCTGCACGGCATCCTCACCAGCGACCAGGTCGCATCCGAGGCGCCGCGCCGGGGCACCCAGGACCAGCCGACCAGCCTGGTCGCTGAGTCCTGGATGCACCTGGAGATCCTGCCCCCGGGCGGTCAGGGCCGCCCCGACCGGCTCATCGCCGCCCTGGAGCAGGGGCTTCGCGAGGTGCTGAGGCTGGTCGAGGAGGCGGTCGAGGACTGGGCGAAGATGCAGCAGCGGGCCGGTGAGGCCATCGCGGCACTGACCTACGGGGACCTGCCGGCCGACCGACGGGACGAGGCGGAAGTGGCCGCCGAGCTGCTGGCCTGGCTGGCGGACAACCACTTCACGTTCCTCGGCTACCGGGAGTACACCTACCTGCCGGCCGACGACTCCACCGGTGAGCCGGCGCGGTACGACCCGGTGCCCGCCACCGGGCTCGGCATCCTGCGCGCCGATGCCGACCAGCCCGGCGCCTTCCACGCCCTGCCGGTGCTGGAGCGGCCGCAGCTGCTGGTGATCACCAAGGACAACCACAAGTCCCGGGTGCACCGGCCGGCCTACCTGGACTACCTCGGCATCCGGCTGCTGGACGAAGCGGGCAGGGTGGTCGGCGAGCGCCGGTTCCTCGGTCTGTTCGCCTCCACGGCCTACTCCGAGGCGGTCGGCCGGATTCCGCTGCTGCGTCAGAAGGCCGAGGAGGTGCTGCGCCGCTCCCAGTACGACGAGTCCAGCCACGGCGGCAAGGCGATCTTGGACGTGCTGGACACCTATCCCCGGGACGAGCTCTTCCAGGCGCCGGTCGACGAGCTCGCGCATGCCGTAGAGAAGGTCGCGCACCTCAAGGAGCGACGTCAGGTCCGGCTGTTCCTCCGCCGGGACCCGTACGGCCGTTACCTGTCCTGCCTGGTCTACCTGCCCCGTGACCGCTACACCACGGTGGTACGCAACAAGATGCAGGAGATCCTGCTCTCCAGGCTCGGCGGCGAGACGATCGACTTCACCGCCCGGGTGACCGAGTCGGTGCTGGCTCGGTTGCACTTCGTGGTGGCCATGGCCGAGGGCTCGGCGTTGGGTGAGGTCGACGTCCGCTCGCTGGAGCGGGAGCTGACCCTGGCCACCCGGTCCTGGAACGACGAGTTCGCCGAGCTGCTGTCCGGCGTGCCCGACCCCGACGAGCTCGCCGGCCTGGCCGGCGCGCTGCCCGAGGGCTACAAGGAAGATCACCTGCCGCACCAGGCTGTGCTCGACCTGCAGGCACTGCTCAGCCTGCCCGGCGACGACGACAAGATCGAGATGGCCATGTACCGGCCGGATCGCGCGGACGACGACGCGGACCTGCGGTTCAAGATCTTCCGCTGGGTCGGCACCTTGTCGCTGTCGCAGATCCTGCCGCACCTCACGCTGCTCGGCGTCGACGTGATCGACGAGCGCCCGTACGAGCTGGTGGTCGGCCCGGACAAGCGCGCCTTCGTCTACGACTTCGGTGTGGCGGTCCCGGGTGGCCGGGCGGAGGTCGAGAAGCGCTGGGACACCGCTGCGCGGAAGCAGTTCATGGACGCGTTCGCCGCCTCCTACCGAGGACGCAGCGAGCCGGACCGCTTCAACGCCCTGGTCATGGGTGCCGATCTCGGTTGGCGGCAGGTGAGCATCCTGCGCGCTGTCGGCCGCTACCTGCGGCAGTCCGGATCCACCTACTCCCAGGCGTACGTGGCGCAGGCCCTGAACGCCAACGTGGAGATCGCGCGACTGCTGGTCGAGCTGTTCGTCACCAAGTTCGATCCCGAGCTCGATCTCGGCAAGGACGACCGGGCCGAGGAGGTCGAGGACATCCGGGACAAGATCAAGCTCGCGCTGGACTCGGTCGCCAGCCTGGACCACGACAAGATCATCCGCTCCTACCTGGCGATCATCGACGCGATGATCCGAACCAGCTTCTACCAGCAGGGGCGGGAGACGATCGCGCTCAAGCTGCTGCCCCGCAAGATCCCCGACCTGCCCCAGCCACGGCCGGCGTACGAGATCTTCGTCTACTCACCGCGGGTGGAAGGGGTGCACCTGCGGTTCGGCTCGGTGGCTCGGGGCGGTCTGCGCTGGTCGGACCGGGCCGAGGACTTCCGGACCGAGATCCTCGGCCTCGTGAAGGCCCAGATGGTCAAGAACACCGTGATCGTGCCGGTCGGCGCCAAGGGCGGGTTCTACTGCAAGCAGCTGCCCGACCCGGCCCACGACCGGGAGGCCTGGCTGGCCGAGGGCAAAGCCTGCTACCGGCTGTTCATCTCCAGCCTGCTCGACATCACCGACAACATCGTCGACGGACAGGTGGTGGCCCCTGATCAGGTGGTGCGCTACGACGGAGACGATCCTTACCTGGTGGTGGCGGCCGACAAGGGCACCGCGACCTTCTCCGACCTCGCCAACAGCATCTCGATCGACCACGGCTTCTGGTTGGGTGACGCCTTCGCGTCCGGTGGCTCGGCCGGCTACGACCACAAGGGGATGGGCATCACCGCCCGCGGCGCCTGGGAGTCGGTGCAGCGCCACTTCCGGGAGATGGGTATCGACACCCAGACCCAGGACTTCACCTGTGTCGGAGTCGGCGACATGAGCGGCGACGTCTTCGGCAACGGGATGCTGCTGAGTGAGCACATCAAGCTGGTGGCGGCCTTCGACCACCGGCACGTGATCATCGACCCCGACCCCGACCCCGCGGCGAGCTGGGCGGAGCGGAAGCGGCTGTTCGAGCTGCCGCGGTCCAGCTGGGCCGACTACAACACGTCGCTGGTCTCCGAGGGCGGCGGCGTGTTCCCGCGGACGCTCAAGTCGATTCCCATCACCCCGCAGATGCGTTCTGCGCTCGGCATCGCCGAGGGCGTGGCAGAGCTGGCTCCGGCCGAGCTGATCAGCTGCTGTCTGCGAGCGCCGGTCGACCTGCTGTGGAACGGCGGCATCGGCACCTACGTCAAGGCCACCGCCGAGAGCCACGCGCAGGTGGGCGACAAGGCCAACGACGGACTCCGGGTCAACGGCTCCGAGGTGCGGGCCCGCGCGGTGGGCGAGGGCGGCAACCTGGGTCTGACCCAGCTCGGCCGGATCGAGTACGCGATGCGTGGCGGTGAGTCCGGCAAGGGCGGTCGGATCAACACCGACTTCATCGACAACTCCGCCGGCGTCGACACCTCCGACCACGAGGTGAACATCAAGATCCTGCTGGCCGGCGAGGTGTCGTCCGGCCGGCTCTCCGGTCCCGATCGCGACGAGCTGCTGGCCTCGATGACCGACGAGGTGGGTCGGTTGGTGCTCAGGCACAACTACGACCAGAACCTGGCGCTGGCCAGCGCGGTCTTCCAGTCGGCCTCGATGGCGGGGGTGCACGAGGACTGGATGGAGCGGCTGACCGACCGTGGCATCCTCGACCGGGAGATCGAGTTCCTGCCGACCAGTGAGGAGATGGCTGAGCGTCGCCGCGACCAGCGGGGGTTGAGCTCGCCGGAGCTGTCGACTCTGATGTCGTACACGAAGATCATGCTGGCCCGGGAGGTGCTGAGCTCCGACCTGCCCGACGATCCCGATCTGGCGGACCGGTTGGTGCGCTACTTCCCGACGCCACTGCGAGAGCGGTACGGCGAGGCGATCCGGGGTCACCGGCTGAGTCGCGAGATCATCACCACGGTCCTGGTCAACGACTTCGTCAACAAGGCCGGCATCACCTGCTTCCACCGGCTGTCGGGGGAGACGGGCGCGTCGGTGGCCGACCTGATCCGGGCCAACATCGCGGCCAGGACCATCTTCGCTGCCGCCGATACGGAGGCGGCCATCGTCACCCTCGATCACAAGATCCCGGCGAGGGTGCAGACCCAGCAGCGGCTGGAGGTCCGGACGCTGGTCGAGCGCGCGACGCGCTGGCTGGTCAACAACCGACGACGCCCGATCGACATCAGCGCCACGGTGGACTTCTACGCCACGCAGGTGGCGGACCTGATGGAGGCGCTGCCGAGTCTGCTGGTCGGCCGGGACGCGGACACCTACGTCAAGGAGCTGAAGCGCTACCTCGCCGACGGCGCGCCGGAGGAGCTGGCCAGCCGGGTCGCGGTGCAGTCGTACGCGTTCCCGGCGCTGAGCATCGTGCAGACCGCCGCGCAGGCACACTTCGACGCCGAAGACGTGGCCAGCGTGCACTTTGCGCTGGGCCAGCGGTTGGGCCTGGATCGCTTGCTCGGCCGGATCATCGAGCTGCCGCGCAGCGACCGGTGGGAGATCATGGCCCGGGCGGCGCTGCGGGACGATCTGCACGCCGTCCAGGCCGAGCTGACTGCGGAGGCGATGAGCGCGACGGCCGCATCGGTCAAGAGCGGCACATCGACCAAGCACCGGATCAACGCGTGGGAGAAGGCGACGCCGGGGGTCGCCGACTCGATCAAGACGCTGCGGGCAATCTGCGACGGGAAGCCGGAGCTGGCCAAGGCCTCGGTGGGGCTGCGGGTCGCTCGTGGGTTGTTGCCGCGGCTGAGCTGAGTGTTGATCTTGGAGTGGTGATCTCGAGGTGTTGATCTTGGGATGGTGATCTTGGTCGGGTCGGCTGGCCGGAGCGGTGCCGTGGTAGGTGTGGACCCATGAAGATCGACCTGCACACCCACTCCGTGGTCTCCGACGGCACCGACACTCCGACGGAGGTGGTGGCCAACGCCGCGGCGCTGGGCCTCGGTGCGCTGGCGCTGACCGACCACGACACCTTCGATGGCCTGGCCGAGGCGCAGGCGGCGGGGGAGCGGCTGGGGATCGAGGTCGTGCCCGGCATGGAGCTGTCCTGCTCCCGGGCTGGGCAGAGCGTGCACCTGCTCGCGTACGGGGCGGATCCCACCGATGCGGCGCTCGCCGCGGAGATGGTCCTGGTCCGCAGCGGGCGCTCGGGTCGGCTGCGCCCGGTGCTGGCCAAGCTCGCCGAGCTCGGTGTGCCGGTGACCGAGGAGGCGGTGCTGTCCTTCGTCGGCACCAGCCCGTCGGTGGGCCGACCGCACATCGCCGACGCGCTGGTGGCAGCCGGGCACGTCCGAGACCGGAAGGAGGCGTTCGACCGGTTCCTGGCCGATGGCGGCCCGGCTCACGTCACGCGGTACACCATCGACGTCGCCCACGGCATCGACCTGGTGCACGGGGCCGGTGGGGTCGCGGTGATCGCCCACCCCTGGGGCCGCGGTCGGGAGGCTGTGCTGCCGCCGGAGGTGCTGGCGGGACTGGTCGCCGAGCAGGGGTTGGACGGTTTCGAGGTCGACCACCAAGATCACGACGAGTCGACACGGGCCGAGCTGCGGACACTGGCCGGACAGCTCGGGGTGCTGGCGACGGGATCGAGCGACTATCACGGCACGGGCAAGCTCGACCACGGTCTCGGAGTGAACGTCACCGACCCCGAGACGTACGCCAGGTTGCTGGAGCTGATGGCCCGTCGCGCGGCGACCCGCTGACCGATGCAGCGTGCCGGTGCGGTGCGCCGTTGACCCCTCTGGGCAGAATGTCCGGGTGAGTGCGCAGAAGGCTTGGGTCGTTGCGGTCGCCAACCAGAAGGGCGGCGTCGCCAAGACCACGACCGTCGGCTCGCTCGGCAGCGCGTTCGCCGAGCAGGGGCTGTCGGTGCTGCTGGTCGACCTCGACCCGCAGGCCTGTCTGACCTTCTCGCTGGGTATCGATCCAGAAGGGGTCCAGAGCTCGGTGCACCAGGTGCTGCTCGGCGAGGTGAAGGCGGCCGACGTCGTGCTGGAGACGGATGACGGCGTCGACCTGCTGCCCGCCACGATCGAGCTGGCCACGGCCGAGCAGCTGCTGCTGATGCGGACCGGTCGCGAGCAGCTGCTCAAGTCCGCGTTGGCGCCGCTGCTGAAGACCTACGACGTGATCATGCTCGACTGCCCTCCGTCGCTCGGGGTGCTGACCACGGTCGCGCTCACCGCCGCGAACGCCGTGCTGATTCCGCTGCAGTGCGAGACGCTCAGCCATCGGGGGGTGGGACAGCTGCTCGACACCATCCATGACGTCAAGCGGATGACCAACCGCCGGTTGAGGGTCGTCGGGGTGCTGCCGACACTCTTCGACAGCCGCACCAGCCACGGAAGGTTGGTGCTGGAGCGGATCGGTGACGACTACAACGTGCCGGTGCTCGAACCACCGATTCCGAAGTCGGTCCGGTTCGCCGAGGCGCCCGCCGCCGGACGGTCGATTCTGGCCACGGCGAGGACGAGCAAGGGTGCGGAGGCCTACCGGGCTGTGGCGGGTTCGCTGCTTTCCGCCCGCGCCTGAGCGCGCGCCTTTACAGTGTCGGCATGCGCGTACGCAGGTTGGGGATCGGGGTCGTCGGACTGTCGGTGCTGATGGCTGGAGCGTGGTTGGCCACGCCGAGTGAGGCGGCCGACGACGCGAAGATCTACGTCGTCCAGGGGTTACCCAATCGCAGTGTCGACGTCGAGATCGACGGGTCGTCGGTGGCCAAGGGAGTCGCGGCCACCAAGGTGGTCGGTCCGTTCGACGTGTCGGGCGGCTCGCACTCGGTGCGGATCATCGACGACGGCAAGACGGTCGTGGAGAAGATGGTGAAGGTCGGCGCGGACTCCAGCAGTGACGTGGTCGCGCACCTGCCGGCTCCCGGCGAGTCCGACCCGGTGATCACCGCCTACAAGAACGACCTGTCCGCCGTACCGTCCGACAAGGCGAACCTGACCGTCGCCCACACCGCCGAGGTCCCGCCGGCCGACGTCACCGTGAACGGAAAGGTGCTGTTCGACGACATCGCCAACGGTCAGGCCCTCAGCCTGGTCGTGCCGGTCGGCACCTACGAGGCGGCGATCGTGCCCCACGGCAAGGACTCACCTGTCTTCCTCGGTCCGCTCAAGCTCACCGTCGAAGGTGGCGCGCTGAATCGGGTGTACGCCGTCGGTGACCCGGAGAAGAACACGATGAACGTGGCCGTGCACGTGATCGAGGTGCAGAAGTCCGGATCGAAGAAGCCCAAGAAGGTCGACACCGGGACCGGCGGCCAGGCTGCCGGCCTCTCCTCGGCAGGGTCCGCGCTGTGGGTCGACCTGACCCGCTGACGCCCCACCCGCTGACCAGGGCCGCGGTCTCACTCGCAGCGCTGGGCCTGGTGCTGGCGGGCTGCTCGGCGACGAGTCTCGCCGCCGCCCCGGACTCGGCCGCATCCGGCTCGACAGTGCCCAGCCCCTCGGCCACCTCGGTAGCGTCTGCCCACGAGCAAGCCGAACGTCCCACACCCGGACCCGCCAGGCAGGGAACCCGCGCACCGTCGCAGGTGGACCGCTTCGCACCGACCGCGCTCCTGCTGCCCGGCAAGGAGCGGGCCGAGGTCGTACCGATCGCCACCGTCGACGGTGAGCTGCCGGTGCCTGACCACGTCGACCAGCTGGGCTGGTGGGACGGGAGCGCGTGGCTGGGGGACCCGTTCGGGGCGACCGTGATAGCCGGCCACGTCGACTCCGCGAGCGAGGGGATCGGCTTCTTCGCTCAGCTGCTGGGGATCGAGGTCGGTCAGCGAGTGACTGTGCTCGGAGCGACCGGCCAGCGGCAGACGTACGAGGTGACGTCCGTGCGCACCGTCGCCCAGAACGCGCTGGCCACCGACAGTCAGGCGCTCGACCAGAACGGCGATCACCGGCTGGTGCTGATCACCTGCACCGGGGCCTGGACCCCTGGCCGTGGCTACGCCTCGAACCTGGTGGTGACGGCGAGGAAGGCCTGAGGGTGGACCGCTGGTCTGACCCCGATCCCGCTCGGTCAGGCCTCGGCGGCGTCCTGGTCGGCGGAGCCGCCGGCGGCTGCCGACTCGTGCGAGCCCGCACCGGACGAACCGCCACGCCGGCGCCGGCGGCGACGACGCTTGGTCGCCTGTCCTTCGTCGGCGGAGGAGTCGGCGACAGTGCCCGCCGGCTCGCTGGTCGCGCTGGAGGCGGTCGCGCCAGAATCCGCTGACGCCACCGAATCCTTCGGCCCAAGGGAGTCCGCTGACTTCGGGGCGTCCGCCTTCAGGGCGTCCGCTGTCTTCGGGGCGTCGGCCGTCGCCACCGGTACGCCGTTGCGCAGCCGTCGTCGGGAGCGATCCCGCTTCGACCGCTCACGCCGCCGCTTCTCCCGGTCGGCATCCGCCGCGGCGTCGTCGTCTCGGTCGCGTGCGGGACGCTCCTTGGCCGGCAGCGGAACCAACCGGCCGGTGGCCGAGCGATCGATGCCCAGGTCGTGGAAGAGGTGGTCGGAGGTCGAGTACGTCTCCTGCGGCTCCGCGAACGGCAGGCCCAGGGTGTTGTTGATGACCTTCCAGCGGGTCATGTCGGCCCAGTCGACGAAGGTGATCGCGATGCCGGAGGCGCCGGCCCGACCCGTACGGCCGATCCGGTGCACATAGGTCTTGTCGTCGTCGGTGCACTCGTAGTTGATGACGTGGGTGACGCCCTCGACGTCGATGCCGCGGGCGGCGACATCGGTAGCCACCAGCACGTCGACGGTGCCGGCCCGGAACCGCTTCAGCGCCTTCTCCCGAAGGATCTGGCTGAGGTCGCCGTGGATGGCCGCCGCCTCGAAGCCGCGCTCGGCCAGCTCGTCGGCCAGTCGCTGCGCGGCCCGCTTGGTGCGACAGAACACCATCACCCGGTTGCGGTTCTCAGCCTGCAGCACGCGGGCGACGATCTCGGGCTTGTCGAGGTCGTGGACCTGGTAGACGAACTGCGCCGTGGTCGGCACCGTGGTGGCGTCGCCGGCGGACTCGGCTCGGATGTTCACCGGGTGCCGCAGATGCGCTCGGGCCAGCGTGACGATCGCCGCGGGCATGGTCGCGGAGAACAGCATGGTCTGCCGCAGCTCTGGGGTCTTGGCCAGGATCCGCTCGACGTCGGGCAGGAAACCCAGGTCCAGCATCTCGTCGGCCTCGTCCAGCACCAGCACCTTGATGTGGCTGAGGTCCAGCGAGCGCCGGTCGGCCAGGTCGAGCAGCCGCCCCGGAGTGCCGACGACGACCTCGACCCCCGCGGCCAGCGCGTCCAGCTGGGTGTCATAGCCGACGCCGCCGTACACAGTGAGCACCCGGGCCTTGCGGTGCTTCGCCGCCACGGTCAGGTCCTTGCTGACCTGCAGGGCGAGCTCACGGGTGGGGGTCACGACCAGCGCCTGCGGTGCTCCGGGCTTGGCCTGGAGCTCGAACTCAGGATCGGAGGGCACCACGATCCGCTGCAGGGCGGTGACGCCGAAGGCCAGGGTCTTACCGGTTCCGGTCCGGGCCTGGCCGATCATGTCGGTCCCGGTCAGAGCGATCGGGATCGCCATGTGCTGGATGGGGAAGGGGTGGACGATGTTCACCTCGGCGAGCGCGTCCACGATGTCGGGCAGCACTCCGAGGGTGGCGAAGGTCTCCAGCTCGACGGGAGCGGTCTCGGTTGCGCCAGCGTCGGCGGCGCCGGTCTCGGGGGAGCCGGGCTCAGCCGGGCCGGGCTCAGCGTTGGCTGCGGTGGTGGTCTCGGTAGTCAGGATCTCGTACTTTCGTGTGCGACAGAGTGGGGCGCACGCCAGTGCGCCACAGGTCAGTCTATCGCGCTCGGACCGCTACCCTCTGCGCATGAGTGCGTCCAGCCCGGCCCCGACCGATGACGACGGCTATCGCGCCGGTGCCGTCGACCTGCTGGGGATCCTCGCGTACGGGGCCCTGACCGCGTTCGAGCGCCTCGCCGAGGATGCGCAGGCAGCACCGACGCTGCCCGACAAGGTCCAGCTCGCCACGGTCGCCGCCCGGCAGATCAACCACTTCAACGCGGTGTCCGCTCAGCTGACGTCGATGAACTCCGATGTGATGGCGGCGATGCGCCCGTTCCACACCCCGTTCGACGCGTTCCACGACTACACCAAGCCGCGGGACTGGTACGAGGGACTGGTGAAGGCCTACGTCGGAGACGGCTTCGCCGCCGACTTCTACCGAGAGGTCGCTGCGTTCGTCGACGCGGACACCCGCGACCTGGTTCACGAGGTGCTGTCCGACGAGGACCTGCACGCCTACATCGTCGCCCGGGTGCGGGAGGCCGTCGAGCACGATCCCAAGCTCGCGGGACGGCTGTCGCTGTGGGGGCGCCGGCTGGTGGGCGAGGCGCTCAGCCAGGCGCAGCGGGTCGCGGCTGATCGTGATGCGCTGACCAGCCTGCTGACCGGGACGGTCGACCGGCCCGGCATGGACCTGGCCGCCATCAGCCGGATGTTCTCTCGACTGGTGGCCAACCACACCAAGCGGATGGCGGAGCTCGGCCTCCAGGCGTGACGGCTGCCGAGCGGCCGTCAGGGCAAGGTCGAGCCGAAGCCCACGCGGCGCGCGCTCTCCTCGCCGATGTCGACGTAGCCGATGCTCGCTGCCGGGACCAGCACCTTCCGGCCGTGTGTGTCGGTCAGGACGAGCACCGACTCCTTGTCCAACGCGCTGGCGACCGCCTTCTCGACCTCAGCGGCGGTCTGGTCGGACTCCACCACGAGCTCTCGGCTGACCTGCTTGACGCCGACCTTGATCTCCACGGAACTCCCTATCGAACAGTGCGCAATCGAACAGTTGAAAACTCTGCGGCAACCACCGTGCCACACGGCACCTAACCGAGACTTGCGATCTCGTCCTCGGTCGCCTCGCGGATGACCAGCCGCGTCCAGGCGCCGAGGTAGATCCGGTCGTCGGGATCGAGCTCGCGCTTGGTCCCCACCGGAATGGGATCCTCCGGCAGTGCACCGCTCGCCGCGGCGATGAAGGTGCCGTTGGCCGACTCCAGATCCTCCACGAACCACCGGCTGCCGTCGGTGGTCAGCTGCGCCTGCCGTCGGCTCACGCCGGAGTCGCCGCCGCAGTCGATGTCTGGGTGGATGTTCCGGCTGTTCGACGTACGGCCCACCAGGATGGAGGACTTGCGCAGGGGGATCGTGTTCGGCAGTCCCGGCGAGGGCAGCGGATCCGGGCTGTCCTGCGCCTCGTACCATGCCGGGTCGATCCACAGCTCCGCCACCCAGCTGAACGTGTCGGTGGCGGGGGGTGCGGTGGCGGGGGGTGCGCCGTCCTCGGGCACCGCGTTGGCCGGCGGGTGCGCTACCTGCTGCTCGGGCGGAGTCAACGGCCGAGGCATGCTGCCGGTGGTGAAGTCGTACCCGCAGCTCTCGCAGAAGAGGGCGTCGGCGACGTTCTGGGTGCCGCAGTTGGGGCAGGCCTGACCCGTCCCGGCGGCAGCAGCCGCCGATCCGGCCGGGGACGCCGGGGCAGCGGGCACCGGTGCCGACGCCGCGGCCGGCAGCACGGAGGTGGCATCGATCGGTGCTCCGCAGACGTCGCAGTAGTCGTCGGCGGTGGAGTCGTGTCCGGCCGGGCAGACCGACGTCATGGGCGTCCTCCTGGGACGAATGGTGGGTACGAAGGCGATGTCAGTGACGAACTCGGGTGGTCTTGGTCGACGCGGTGTCCAGAGCCATCTCGTCCGCCTTGTCGACGCTGCGCTTGAGCCGAACCGTACCGGTCTCGATGTCGTCGATGTCGACCACCTTGCGCAGCCGGGTGGTGGCCTCCTCGTTCCCGGTCTGCGCGGCCAACTGTACGGCGCGACCCAGTTTGGTCGTCGCCCCGGCATCGTCGCCGGCCGCCTTGGCCGCCAGCCCGTCCTGGATGGCCTCCGCGAGCTCGGTCTGACCGGTGTAGTGCGCGACCTCCGGGTTGATCCGGGTGGTCAGGCCGTCGTCATCCGACCACTTGGCCTTCACCAGTCCCTGGGCCACCACCTCACCGCCGACGGCCAGCTGAACCCGCGCCGCCAGCTGCTCCTGCCCGATGCCCTTCGGCGAGAGCCGGACGCCCACGTGGTAGTCCCGCGACTCGTCCGACCAGGCCCCCGTGGGATACCCGCCGGTCAGCGGGTTCACCTCGGCCCGCCGATCGGTCAGGTCGACGACCGTCGGTGAGACCTGCCGGACGAACTGCACCTGGGCTCCCTGCGGCGCCCACACCCGGAGCTGGGCGTCGGCGACCCCGCGGCTCATGGCGTTGCGCATCAGGTCGGCGAAGACCGAGGACATCAGCTCCGGTTGGGGGATGATGTCGACGGTGCCGAGCAGCGCCTGGGCGATCCGGCGGACCTCCGCCACCTGCCAGTCGACCCCGACACCGCGGCAGTCGCACTGGAACTTCCCGGTGACAGCGGCGATCGAGCTGGTCAGCTGCTGCTGCGACTCGTTGTGGTTCTCGCCGTCGGTCAGCAGGATCGCGTGCCGTTGGCCGAGCATCGGGATCGAGTCGAACAGTCTCCCGGCCAGCAGCAGCCAGGTGCCCATCGCGGTGCCACCGTCGGAGCGGAATCCACGGACGGCCTGCTGCGCCTCGTACCGGGTCTGTGGGTTCATCTGCACCATGCCCGCACCGGATCGGGCCGGGGGATAGGCCAAGTACGCGTTGTGGGTGCCCGCGACCACGGCGAACCAGGTGCCGTCCAGGATCTGGTCCAGGGCGGCGGCCGCGGCCACCTTCGCCGCTTCGATCTTGGTCCGGCCCATCGAGCCGGACGTGTCGACGATGATGATCTCGCCGGCCTGGCCCCCGCCGCTGCCGGCCTCACCGGCGCCGCTGCAGGTGACGGTGACGATCGCGTTCACGTCCGTGCCACCGTCGGGCAGGAACTCGTTCTGGTAGACGGCGGCGGTGAACTCCGGCATGGTCTGGACTCCTCCTCGGCGAGGGCCTCGGCGGCCCGCTGACGACGCTGACCGCCACAGTATCTTGACGGCGACTCGACCGGTCCTGGCCGAGGTCGTTCGCCGCGCTCGGTCGGCGGCTGCTGGGAATCAGGCGCGGGTGAAGGTGAGGGACGACTGACCGTCCGCGTCGTGAATGACCAGGGTGTCGCCATCGATCTGGTACGAGGTCGCCGCCTGCAGCCGCTTGAGGTAGGCCATCTCGGCAGCCGTCGCGTCCTCGGCGCCGGCCATCTTGGTCGTCACGGGCTGGTCGATCGAGAACGACCCATCCGAACCGGCGGCGACGGCCGCGTTGTAACGGTTGATCCCGGCGCTGCCGGTGACCCGATCGTCGGCGAACTCGGCGGTGATGGTCGCGCTGGCGGGGATGGGGTCCGGCTCCGCCCAGCTGGTCAGCCTCCACGAGGTGCCGTTCAGGTCCGGCTGCCCGGTGCCGGGGCTGCAGCCGGCGCCGAGTGCGAGCACGCCGAGCAGCAGGACAGTGAGCCTCAGCAGGCTCGTACGGTTCGCCACGAACCGATGTTGGCACCGATCGGGCCGTCGGAGCGAGTGCGAGCACGATCGTGACCCTTGCGTCTCGTCGCCCGCCGCGCCACCCTGGGGCAAGGTGGTGGTGCTGATGACGGTCATGGTCGACCTGGTGGTCATTGCCGTGCTGTTCCTCTTCGCCGTCGCGATGACCTACCAGAGGCCGCGCTCATGGCTGGTCCAGGCGGCACGAGAGATGGCCGCGCGGTATGGCCGCCCCGAGCACACCCCGGCCTGGGAGCTGGAGCACGCGGAGCTCTGGTTGATGGCCCGTCGCCGCCAGCTCACCGAGGACCTCCGCCGGATCGAGCGGCTGCTGCTGCACGACGAGACCATGTCGGCCACCCGTCAGCTCGGCAACCGGCTGGCTCGGGACCAG
>DASQLI010000166.1:0-10985 GCA_035630075.1 Microlunatus sp. | reverse complement strand
CCGCAGCTGTTCGAGCTGGTGGCCGAGAGCGCCCCCGAGGTTGCGGAGGATGACGAGCGGGCGAGCTCCTGAGCGTCGCCACGAGCTGGCCCGTGTCAGGGAGTCCGTCTGCTGTCAGGAGCGCAGACCGCGGCGGAGCAGACCGGCGCCGGCGACCACAGCCAGCACGCCGAACAGCCCGACCGGCACCGTGCCATCCGGGCTGCCAGCGTCGGCGAGCCCAGGATCGGCGGTCAGCTTGGTGACCTCAGTCCGCAGGGTGTCGTCGTCGCTCACCTGCTGGTCGTCGTACGGACCAGTCGCCCGCGCCGTGAGCTCGTTGGACACCCGCCCCTTGCGCGCGTTGGCGTTGCTGACCCGGTAGCGGCCGGTGCACTCGATGCTCTCCCCCGGGGACAGGGTCGCCCGGGCCGACGGGTCGCAGTCGAGATCGAGCGCGTCGAGGCTGCTGGTGATCCGCGCACCGCGCAGGGTGACGTTGCCGGTGTTGGTGGCCGTCGCGGTGTAGCGGAGCCGGTCACCCGCGTCAGCCGTACCGGTCGGACTGACCGAGGCGTCGAGGGCGATGGCCGGCTTCTGGGTGACGGCCACGCGCGCGGACGCGTTCGCGCCGACGTAGTCGCTCTGGCCCTCGATCGTGAATTCCCCGAAGACCGTCGCCGAGTTGTCGATGTCGCCGAAGTCCAGCCAGTCCTGGGTAAGCGTCAGGGTGGCCGTGCAGATCAGTCGATCTCCCTCGTCGAGTCTGGCCGCACCCTCACAGCTCAGCCGGCTCAACCCCTCGAGGTCGTCGGTGATCGCCACGTTGTCGAGCGTCAGACTGCCCGTGTTGACGGCCGTGAACCGGTACGTGATCACCTGGCCGATCTTGGACACCCGGGTCGGCGATGCGGACTTGGTCAAGGTGATGGCGGCCGGCTGCTCGGCCTGCGCCTCGACCTCCTCAGAGCCGGGCTGGTCGGCCGCGGGTGCCTGGACGGCATCGGCGTTGGTACGGCCGGTGGAGGTGCTCGAGTCAGGGCTGGGAGTCGGCGAAGCATCCTCGGCGGACGCTGCAGCGGACTGGCTCTCGGAAGGGCTCGGGGTCGCGCTGTCGGCAGACTCGGAGGCCGATGGAGAAGGGCTGGTCGTCGGTGCCGCCGTGGCCGATGGTGTGCTGGTCGCAGTCGGCGTGCTGCTCGCGGCGCTCTGCTTCGTTGCTGGAGTCGGGGTCGGGGTTGCCGTCGCTTCGGCGTAGGCCATCACCGGCGCGCCGATCAGCCCGATCGTCAGAGCGGCCGCAGCCAGGCCCACGAGCGGGCGGGGCGAACGGGCGGACATGACGACTCCTGGCTGGCTGTTACTGAACTGGAAGCGCGACACGCCAGATGAGTTCCCTCACCGGACGCGCCAGCACGGTATCAGCGGTTTACGTCGTCTTCCTAAAGAACAACGGGCACCCTCGACCTGAGGTTCAGTCGTTGAACGCGCCCTTGCGCAGGTCCCGGCGCAGCTCCGGCGGCAGCGCGAAGACGAGGTTCTCCTCGGTCAGCCGCTCCTCCGTCGCCACCGGGAATCCCTTGCTTCGCAAGTGATCCAAGACACCCTGGACCAGATCGTCCGGCACCGAGGCACCACTCGTGACGCCGACCGAGGAGACACCCGCCAGCCAGGCGTCATCGATCTCGCCGGCGTTGTCGACCCGGTAGGAGGCGCGAGCACCCGCTTCCAGTGCCACCTCGACCAGCCGTACGGAGTTCGAGGAGTTCGCCGAGCCGACCACGATGACCAGATCCGAGTGTGCGGCGATCTGCTTGACCGCGAGCTGACGGTTCTGGGTCGCATAGCAGATGTCGTCGCTCGGCGGATCCATCAGCAGCGGGAACTTCTCCCGCAACCGACCGACCGTGGCCAGCGTCTCGTCGACGCTGAGCGTGGTCTGGCTGAGCCAGGCCACCTTGCTCGGGTCTTTCACCGCGACGTCGGCGACCTGCTCGGGCGACTCGACCAACGTGATGTGCTCCGGCGCCTCGCCGGCGGTCCCCTCGACCTCCTCGTGCCCGGCGTGACCGATCAGCAGGATCTCCAGGCCCTCACGGGCGAACCGCTTTGCCTCGTGGTGCACTTTGGTCACCAACGGGCAGGTGGCGTCGATGGCTTTCAGCCCGCGCTCAACAGCCTCAGCCCGGACGGCCGGTGACACCCCGTGCGCCGAGAACACCACTGTGGCACCCTCCGGAACCTCCTCGAGCTCGTCCACGAAGACGGCTCCGCGCTGCTGCAGGTTCTCCACGACGTGCCGGTTGTGCACGATCTGCTTGCGCACGTAGACAGGTGCCCCGTAGGTGTCCAGCGCCTTCTCGACCGTGATGACGGCACGATCCACCCCGGCGCAGTACCCCCGGGGAGCAGCCACCACCACACTCTTGTCAGCCATGGCGCCAGTCTAGGAGGTGACATCGTCCCTTCTCCGCTGTTGCGATGTCCGTCACTCGACGGCACACCTGGTCGGTGGTCGGCCTGGATGTCGCGAACGCCGTCGACTGACGGAGAACGCTCCCCAGCCCAGACCTGCCGCCGCACCCACCCGCCGCCCACACCAGACCGATTCCCAACCCGGCGCCGCTGCGACCACGGGTCGAGGAGTTGTCGGGGGCTCCGGCTAGCCTTCGGCGGGTGTCCCTGCAGTCGTCGCCGGAGAACCCGCAGCCGTTGCGGGTGGTGACGTCGGCCGTGCGCGGCTGGATCGACCGGCTCAGCCCGATCTGGGTGGAGGGCCAGGTGATCCAGATCAACCGCCGGGCGGGGTCCAAGACCGTGTTCGTCACGATGCGCGACAAGCTCGCCAACGTCTCGGTCTCGGTCACGCTCTCGCCGACCACCATCGACGCGGCAGCCGCCCCGCTGACCGAGGGCGCGACCGTGGTCGCGCGGCTGAAGCCCAGCTTCTACGAGCAGAACGGTCGGCTCTCGTTCTACTGCGACGCCATCAACCCCATCGGCGAAGGACAGCTGCTGGCCCGGCTGGAGCAGACGAAACGGCTGCTGCAGGCCGAGGGGCTCTTCGAGCGACATCACAAGAAGCGGCTGCCGTTCCTCCCGCGGGCCGTCGGGTTGGTCACCGGCGCTGGCAGCGCCGCTGAACGCGATGTGGTGGAGAACGCGCGCCGGCGCTGGCCGGGCGTACGGATCGAGGTCCGGCACGCCCTCACCCAAGGACGTGAGGCGGCCGAGCAGATGATGGTGGCTCTCGGGGCGCTGGACCGTGACGCGGACGTCGAAGTCATCGTCGTCGCCCGTGGTGGCGGCTCGCTGGAGGATCTGCTGCCCTTTTCCGACGAGGGGCTGGTCCGCGCGGTGTTCGCCTGTACGACCCCGGTCGTCAGCGCCATCGGGCACGAGTCGGACATCCCGATCCTGGATCTGGTCGCCGACCTCCGCGCCTCCACACCCACCGATGCGGCCAAGCAGGTCGTGCCGGACGTGGCCGAGGAGCAGGAGCGCGTACGGCAGGCACGCGACCGGGCCCGCCGCAGCGTCGAGTCCCTGGTACGTCGCGAACGAGATTGGCTCGCGCACACCCGGGCGCGTCCGGTGCTGGCCGATCCGGGCGCGAGCTTCACCCTGCGTGCGGCCGAGCTGGCTGAGCTGCAAGCCCGGGCCGAGCGGGCGATCCGCGGACGGCTCCGGCACGAGAGCTCCGGGGTCGAGCACGCTCTGGCTCGCGTGCGAGCCATGTCACCCAAGGCGACGCTGGAGCGCGGGTACGCGATCGTGGTCGATGCCGACGGTCACGCCGTGGACTCGGCCGGCGAGGTGCAGGTCGGTCAGCCGCTGCTGGCGTACCTGCACGACGGACAGCTGACGGTCGACGTCCGCGAGGTCGTCGTCCGTGAGGAAGGAGCGCCACCATGACCGTGTTCGATGGTCGCGCTCGGCGCTCCGCGGTCACATGCTCCGCGGATTCTCACTCATTCGACCGTCCTGAGCCTGTCGAACCATCGCGTCCTCAGGCTGTCGAACCAGCGCGTCCTGAGCCTGTCGAAGGACGGTCTTCGACAGGCTCAGACGACGGCTGTCCCGACTCCCTCCTCACTCCCGAGAGGCTCCGCCCGTGACCGAGCAGATCGACGAGACCACGCCCGAGGATGACCTCGCCGGCCTCAGCTACGAGACCGCCAGAGCCCAGCTGATCGAGGTGGTCAGCCAGCTGGAGTCGGGCGGCGTGCCGCTGGACGAGTCGCTGGCGCTGTGGGAGCGCGGCGAGCGGCTGGCCCAGGTCTGCCAGCGGTGGCTGGACGGCGCCCAGGCCAAGATCGACGCCGCACGAGCGGACGACTCTCACGCCACCGAGGACACAGGGCGATAACGCTCAGACCTCGGCCGGCCGATCACGGGCACAGGGCCGTGACAACCGTGGCCACTGTTGTCACGATGACCCCATCAGCTCGACCAGAGGAGATCCCGGTGATCCGCTTCCTGCTGTCCGTCGCCATCAGCATCGTCTCTGCGGCGTTGGCGCTGTTGGTGATCTCCTGGGTGGTCGATGGGGTGACGATGTACGCCACCGGTTTCGTGATCGCCGTGATCGTGTTCACCGTGGCCCAAGCACTGCTGGGCCCGTTCATCTTCAACCTGGCGCGCCAGTACGCCTCCGCCGTGCTGGGCGGGATCGGCTTGGTCTCGACATTCGTGGCGCTCTTCGTGGCGACGCTGTTCCCGAACGGGCTGCAGATCAACGGCATCACGGCCTGGATCTTCGCCACCCTCATCGCTTGGGTGATCACGGCCCTCGGCACCTGGATCCTCGGCGTGCTGATCATCAAGCGCTGGTGGGATAAGCGGCAGCTGGCCAAAGCCGCGCACGGCTGATCCGGGTCACAGCCGGTCTGGGGTACGGAATGTGAGCTGACCCGAAGCCGCTCAGTCAGGCGATGAGTTCCTCAGCCACCTGGCCGAACCGCCGCCGGTAGTCACTGGGTGCGACGCCGACCGTCCGACGAAAGTGCTCGCGCAGCACCACCGCAGAGTTGAAGCCCACCCGTGTGGCGATCTGCTCGACCGACAGGTCACTCTCCTCCAGCAGGCTGCGCGCCGCCAGGATGCGCTGCTGCACGAGCCACTTGTGCGGCGTCGTCCCGGTCTCGGCCGCGAACCGACGTGCGAAGGTCCGCTCGCTCATCACCGCCCGAGCGGCCAGCGACGACGCGCTGTGCTCATCGTCGAGGTGCTCCACGACCCAGGTCAGCAGCCCACCCAGACTGTCGGCCTGGCACTCGGGGATCGGGATGTCCACGTACTGCTGCTGGCCACCGTCACGCTGCGGCGGCACCACCATCCGGCGGGCGATCTTGGTGGCCACTGCCGTTCCGAGGTGGGAGCGGACGAGGTGCAGGCTCGCGTCGATGCCGGCCGCGGTACCCGCGCTCGTCACCACCCGGCCGTCCTCGACGAACAGCACCCGCGGATCCACCTGCGCGGTCGGGAACCGGCGTTGCATCTCCTCGGCGTACATCCAGTGCGTCGTGCAGCGGCGGCCATCGAGCAGCCCAGCCGCGCCCAGGATGAACGATCCCGAGCAGAGACTGAGGATGGTCGCCCCCTCCGCGTACGCCCGCCGGAGCACGTCCAGCACCTCCGGCGGGTAGTCCTCGTCGGACTTCGCCAGCGTGGGCGCCACGATCACCAGGTCGGTGCCCAGCACGCTGTCCAGGCCGAGCTGAGGGGTGATGGTGAACAGGTCCGCGTTCTTGGTCGCCAGCGGGCGGCCCGGCTCGACGCCGCAGACCCGGAAGTCGAACGGCTCCAGCCCCTCGTCGCTGCGATCGACACCGAAGACCTCGACGGCGAGACCGAACTCGAATACTGCGATCGGCTCCAACACGATCACGCTCACGCTACGCAACATGGCTCCACCTTACTGGCAGCAATCCTTCGTACGGTGACTATCATGCCACTGTTGGCACATAATCGACGCAGGCAAGATTCTTGCCATGACTGGATCGTTGATCGTGATCGCCGCGGTCGCTCTGTTGATCGCCGCTCTCACCCCTGCCCACCGCCGGTCGGTGACCCCGTTCCGGCCCGGCGCCGACCTCACCGCCGACCGTGACCACCAGCGGCTGGTCGAGGAGCTGACCGCCGCCGACCACCGCCAGGTGCGCGGCCCTCGGCGGGTCCTCCGGCTGCTCGGTGCTGCCGGTTCCGCCAGCCCGTTCTTTCGTCTCAGCTGGCGCTGAGAGTGCCGGCGAACGCTTCCAGGGCCTCGTAGCCGGTGTCGCCGACCACGACGGTCGTCACCTCGGGAGTGGCCCGGACGAGTGAGCGGGTCCGCTCGTCCGGGCTGACGTACCGCACCCAGGACTCGTCCCCGATCAGGCTCTTGCCGTCCACCAGCCCGTCGCGGCTGATGTCCTCGACGAACTGCTCGGGCTGCCGGTCACCCTGGTTCACCGAGATGAAGATGTCGGACGGGTCCAGAAAGCCGAGCTGCCAGAGGTTGCGCACCGACGCCTGGTCGTTCAGATGCGGTTGGCCCTCCGCCACCCAGGTCACCTGAGTGGCGCGCCAGCTGTTCGGCAGTCCCTCCGGCGCGAGCACCGGGTAGGGAGCCTCCTGGCGCGCCTGCGCCAGCACCGGCTGGTAGTCGACCTGCTGGACCGGGTAGTCGCCGAGATCCCGACTGAAGAACCACAGGATCAGCACCACCGGGACCAAGATCACGAGCAACGATCGGATCATGTCCCCGGTGGTCGCCGGTTTCTTGCTGCGCGCCACTCCGACATTGTGCCTGTTCGGACCCAGCCCCCGGTCCGGGCGAGAATGCCGCCATGCGCGCGGCCTCCGAAGGGATCCGGCTGCTGGTGGCCGCCGCCGAGCTGTGGTGGCGGCATCTGGTGCCCCTGGTCACCGTCTTTCTGTTCGGTTACGGCCTGCACCTCTCCGGCTTGGACCTGTCGGTGCGGATCGGCTCGGCTCACCCGGTGATCGCGACAGTGGTGTTCGTGCTGGCGGTCCTGACCATGGTCGGCAGCCTCGTGGTGATGCTGTGGCTCTGCCGGCCGCCCGGTGACGACGAGACGGCGCTGGACGTCGTGGCGCTGACCATCGGTCCGTTCCTGGCCGTCTACGCGGTGTGGGGGCTGGTGGAAGAGGAGGTGTACGCCCTGTTCGCCGCCAACATCGCGGTCAGCGGCATCGGCGGGGTGGACGCGTGGTCGGTCAACCTGCAGTGGATCGGCCTCTACGTCACCATGGCGGCGGTCGCCTGGGTGCTGCGTCAAGTCGTCGGACTTCTCGCCCGTCGCCGGCCCTATCGTCCGATCCTGCTGTTCGGGGCGCTCTTGGAGGGCGTCTGGACCTTCGCCTCCGCCCTGGCCGTGCTGGCCGGACTCGACCGGCTGGTCGAATGGGTGACGTCGCGCGCCTTCTGGCAGGGACTCGTCGGGGGCTGGCACGCCTTTCTGGGTGCACTGCCGGACCTCCGACTGCCCTTCGACTTGACCTTGCCGGAAGCCGTCGCCGAGCTGGCCGGCTGGCTGACGGCGACCCTCATCCCCTCCGTCTGGTCGGCGGTCCTGCTTCCCCTGGTCTGGGTGGCGCTGACGGCAGTGGTGTTCGGCCGGCGGCGGATGGATGCTCGTACGGTGGTCGCCGGCACTGCCCTCGACACCGCTCACGCCGACCTCGTCGCCCGCACGGGAGCCAGTCGCCCCGGTCGCCTGCTGCACGCCGGCTGGCTGGTGCTCAGCTCCGACCTGCGCCTGAAGTACCTGCCGGTGCTGGGAGCCTTCCGGCTGCTGCTGACGGCTGGACCGTGGTTCCTCGCCGCCTACCTCGTGCTGGCGACCGCTCTGGAGACCGCCCGGTCCTGGGCCGTCCTGGGTGTCGCTCGGCTGCTCGGCGCCCGTGACCAGTACGTCACGCTGGCCTGGTCCTGGGCGGAGGACCTGGCGACGACGCTGCCGTTCACCACCGCTGCCGTCGCGCTGTACGCGGCCGCGGGCCGCCGGGTGCTGACGCTGGAGGTCAGCGAGGACGGAACTCCAGCTGGTACGTTCCCTCGCCGCCCGAAAGTCGGGCCCTGACCCGAAGGTCGTCCACCACCTCGGCGGGCACCTGGAAAACCCAGCCCACCTCGAAGGACTCCCCCAGCTTCGCCGGCTCCTCCGGGCCGCCGACGCACGAGATCCCCGGGGGGCGGGAGACCACGTAATCCACGGTCCCGTCGGTGACCCACCTGCGACCGGCGGAGTCCTCCAGGGTCACGGTGCAGAACACCATCTCGGGGTCGCGAGCCGGATCGAGCCGTTCCACCGTCAGCACCACGAGGACCAGCTCGGCACCGGCCATGGCGCTCACCATGCCGCCGGGATAGCGGTCCCGGGAGCCCTCGTCGGCGGGCAGCGCTCGTGCGTGGATCAAGGAGGTCATCTCATAGGCCACCCCGTCCACCACCTGACGTTCACCGGTGGTGAGCGTGGCGGTCACCGGCGGATCGCGGAACTGCCGGATCGCCTGACTCTGGTCGAGACCGACACCCAGGCTGAACAGGATCGCCGAAGCGCACAGGGCCGCCCAGCCCTGGCGGCGACGTCGGCCCACCGCGGCTTCGCTCACGAGGTCACCCGTACCGAACCCTCGGGCAACGGCAGCATCTGCTGCTCGATGGCGCCATCATCCAGCCCGAGCCGGACCCGCAGGCCGACGTCGTACCAGTCGAACTCGGCGCCGTCGTTGTCGACGACCAGCTCGGCCCCGTCCAGACCCTCGGGTGGAACCTCGAAGACCCAGCTGCCGGTGACGGTGAATCCCGGCTGGGCCGGGATGGGCGGCTGGGCCGACGTCCACTCGTCGCGGGGGTCATAGCGGCGGCCGTCAGAAGTGGTCAGCCAGACCTGACCGAGATACGTCGCATCGACCGTTGCCGCCACGTCTGCCTGGACGACGACGAGTGCTGCGGACGACGTGAAGGGCGTGCCGTGCAAGTCGAGGGTGCCGGTGGCTCGCGCGTCGGTCACCGTCAGGCTGAGGTCGCGGATCGTCCCTGTCTCGCCGACGCCGATATGGTTCCAGCTGCGCGGCGCGACGGTCGTGTCGCGTGCGGTCGCGGCCATCACCGCCACCAGGGCCAGGGCGACCACCACGGTGGAAACCGCCGAGATGGTGGTGCGCTGACGGTGCGGCGGGATCATCGTCGCCGTCGCTCGTCCGGACACGGCACCTGCACTGACGCCACGGCGTGACTGACTACCCAGGACTTCCAGAGAGGACTGCGGTTCGGCCGTTCGTCGCGCACCACGACCTCGACGGAGTCCGGAGGCGTGGCGAGGGGATCTTCGGTCTTGAGGTAGAAATCGAAGTGCTGCGTGGTCGGCACATCAGGATCGAAGCCGCCGGTCCGTCTCGGCTCGATGTAGGCGACGTTCGGATGATCAGCGGTGCGCCCGGCGTAGCGCACCTCCAGCATGCCGTCGTTGAGGCAGCACTCGCTCTCCTGGCCGACGAACTCCAGCCGTACGGTGAGCCGGATGCGCGGGTCCCGGGCCTGATTCTCGTACGTGTCATCCAGCAGCTGCGCCCCGTCGATGTGCACTCGCCAGCGATGCAGCAGGATCTCCTCCCCCACCTCGACCGGACGCCCTCGATCCGGCGCCGGCGCGAAGCCACCGAGGGCAGCCGTCAGGCCGACCAGGACGATGACCAGCGCGCCGACCCAGACCAGCAGCGGCAGTCGGCGCAGTCGTGCGGCGGTCCGCGTGACCGCGGAGCGCGGAGCGCGACCAGACGACACGGTCATGAGCGGAGCCTCTCGGGAGTGAGGAGTGTTTCCGAACGACCTGCGATGTCTCCCGGCACGGAGCCGCGTCGTTCGGAAACGCGACCGAACGTGCGAGATCGCGCGGAGCTCAGGACCGCTGAGCGCGGAGCGCGACCAGACGACACGGTCATGAGCGGCCCTTCTCCAGGTCCCGGGTGATTGCGTCACGATAGTTCGCGTGGACGGCCTCCCGCAGACGATCGCTCGCTGGAGCGGACCTCGTGGCGAGGTCGTACTGCGCCGGCGTGACTCCGACGCGGGAATGGTCGAAGAGCTGATCGTGAACGGTGCGTTCGCGATGGACAGCGTCGAGACCGGCTCGGAGCGGGCGCTCGCGGCGCTGGCCCGGCCCGGCGCACGGGTGCTGGTGGGCGGCCTCGGGCTCGGGTTCACCGCCGAGGCCCTGCTGGAGGCCCGGGTCGGCTGGGTCGACGTCGTGGAGATCGAGGAGGCGCTCGTCAGCTGGGCACATGAGGCGGTGATCCCCAGACTGGCTCAGGTGGCTCGCGATCCTCGGGTGCGACTCTGGGTGGCCGATGTCGCTGAGGTGCTCCAAGGCCAGCGCAGCGAACCGGCCGGACCCTGGGACGCGATCCTGCTCGATGTCGACAACGGCCCCGACTTCCTCATCCACGCCGAGAACGCGGCGCTCTACCAGCGCCCCGCGCTGGCGTCGGCCCATCGACGGTTGACGCCCGGCGGGGTGCTGGCAATCTGGTGCCAGGGCGAGCACGCCGAGCTGTGGGCGGCGATGCAGACGCTGACGCCGACTGCGCGGGCGGAGCGGCATACCGTTCAGCGCGGGCGGCACCGGATCGACTACGTCACGTACACCGCCCGGGCCGGTGAGTAGACCTGCGACGTCACTTGCGGATTCCGGCGCCGGGTCCCCCTCCTTCGTAGACAGAACCCCAGAAGTTCGGCGAAGGCAGCACCCCGACGCGGGCGGGACACCGGGGGCTTGCGACGGGGGCGGTGACGGATTCGTGCAGGTCGTGACTCCGATCGGCGCTCGCACCGGCGTGTCACCCGCTCGTGCACCGAAGATCCGTCACGTGTGACGTCGGACATCACACGCTCGCCGGGTGCAAGGGCGCGTGGTCCGTACGCCACAATGACCGCCATGGCCGACCACGACTTCCGGATCGAGCGCGACACGATGGGCGAGGTGCGGGTGCCCGCCGCC
>DASQLI010000165.1:0-17955 GCA_035630075.1 Microlunatus sp. | reverse complement strand
GTCCGACCACCTCTGGCTGGAGGAGGACCTGGTCGCCGGCCAGCGGATCCGCCGCCATCAGGTGCTGATCGACGGTGCGGTGATCGCCGAGGGCACGACCGTCGGCGCGACCCGCATCCACCTGGTCGGACCTCAGCGGGCTGGCCGGCTGGAGATCGAGCTGCGCGGGGAGTCGGCACGGCTGAGGGGTTTGAGTGTGCATCGCACAGGCATCACGAACGTCGAGCCGGTGCCGATGGGCTACCTGGCACCCACCGAGCCGCCAGAGCACTGAACAAGGTGGGTTCCGTGCGGCGTCGACGCCACTCGGCATCACAGGTTCTCCGCGCGGCCGTATCGCTCGAAGCAGATCCCGTCTCAGAACCAACGGCGCAGCTCGGTGACCAGGCCGCGGTCGTCATAGGTGCCGGTCACGGCGTCGGCCATCTGCTGCACCTCGACCGGCGCCTGGCCCATGGCGACCCCGCGTCCGGCCCAGGCCAGCATCTCGACGTCGTTGCGGCCGTCCCCGACCGCAAGCACATCGGCCGCGTCGACCCCGAGCGAGCGCACCACCTCGTCCAGACCTGCCGCCTTGGTGACCCCCTCGGGGGCGATGTCGAGCCAGGCGCTGTAGCCGACGTAGTACTGCACCCCGTGCAGGCCGAGCTGCTCGGCCAGGGTGACGAAGTCCCGATCGGAGCGGTCCGGGTCGCGCAGGATGATCCGGGTGACCGGCCGGGAGCTGAGCTGCTCCACGTCCTCGATCACCATCTCGCCGGTGAGATCGCCCTCCGGGAAGCGCCCGCTGAGCCGGTAGCCGCGACCTATCTCCTCGACCGCGATGAGCGTCCCCGGCGCGTGAGCCTCGACCTTCTCGATCACCTCGCGCGGGTCGAAGGTGACGGCTCGCACGATCCGCTCCGGCGGGAAGTCCACCACCACCGCACCGTTGGAGCAGACTGACGAGCCACCGGCCAGCCCCAGTTGCTCGACCACCGGCAGGGTGCTGTGCCAGGACCGGCCGGTGGCCAGCACCACGGGCACCCCGGCGTCCACCACCGCACGGACCGCCGCATGCACCTCGGCCGGCAGCGACCCGTCGTGGTCGAGGACCGTGCCGTCGACATCGAGGGCGACCACCCTGGGCCGCCAGCCGTTGTTCAGTGCCACGCCGTGATCAGACCGGCGAGAGCTGCGTACGACTGCCGAGGAACGGTTGCAGCGCGGCTGGCAGCCGCACCGATCCGTCGGCCTGCTGGTGGTTCTCCAGCAGCATGATGATGGTCCGCGTCATGGCGCACAGGGTTCCGTTCAGGGTGGCGACCGGTGCCGGGCCGCCGACGAACCGAGCCCGGATGTTGAGCCGTCGAGCCTGGTAGTCAGTGCAGTTGGAGGTGGAAGTGATCTCCCGGTAGCGCTCCTGGGTCGGCAGCCAGCCCTCGCAGTCGTACTTGCGTGCGGCGCTCAGGCCGAGGTCGCCGGCCGCCACGTCGATCACCCGGTAGGGGATCTCGAGCGCGTCGATGAACTGCCTCTCCCAGGCCAGCAGCCGGGCGTGCTCGGCCTCGGCGTCGGCCGGGTCGCAGAAGACGAACATCTCGACCTTGTCGAACCAGTGCACCCGGAAGATGCCCCGGGTGTCCTTGCCGTGCGCGCCGGCCTCGCGCCGGTAGGACGGGCTCCAGCCCACGTACCGTCTGGCCAGCGAGTCGGCCGGCAGGATCTCCTCGGAGTGGTACGCCGCCAGCGGCACCTCGGCCGTGCCGACCAGGTACAGGTCGTCGTCGGGGAGGTGGTAGACGTCCTGGGCCGCCTGGCCCAGGAACCCGGTGCCCTCCATCGCCGACGGCCGCACCAGCGACGGCGGGATGATCGGCGTCAGCCCGTTGGTCACCGCGGTGCTGATCGCCAGGTTGAGCAGGGCCAGCTCCAGCTCGGCACCTTGTCCGGTGAGGAAGTAGAACCGCGAGCCCGAGACCTTGGCGCCGCGCTCGACGTCGATCGCGCCGAGGATCTGACCCAGCTCGAGGTGGTCGCGCGGAGTGAACCCCTCGGCAGCGAAGTCCCGCCTGCTGCCGCGCTCCTCGAGCACGACGAAGTCGTCCTCGCCGCCCGTCGGAACGCCCTCGATGATCACGTTCGGGATGGCCTTGAGCAGTGCCTCGAAGGTTTCACCGGCTTCCCGCTCGGCGGCCTCGGCCCTTTTGACCTGGTCGGCGAGCTCTTTCGTCCGGGACAGCAGCCCGGCCTTCTCCTCCGGCGCCGCCTTCGGGATCTTCTTGCCCAGGTCCTTCTGCTCGGCCCGCAGCCGCTCGTACGCGGCGATGGACGACCGGCGGCCGGCGTCGGCCGCCAGGGCCTCGTCGACGATCGTCTCCGAATCACCGCGGGCGCGCTGCGACGCCTTGACCCGGTCGGGGTCGGTACGCAGCACCTTCACATCGATCACGTCGGAGAGCCTACCGAGGTGCCCGAGTGACGAGCATCGCGATTACGCGGTCGTGGGTGACGCGGGCACGGCTGGAGAAATGGAAGGATCTGCCCATGAGCCCACGCCGTAAGACGACCTCGATCATCATCGTGGTGGCCTTCGGCGTGGCGTTCGTAGCCTGGACTCTGCTGCTGTTCTCCTCCGACGCGCTGCGGGCCCTGGACGAGCGGCTGGTGGCGCCGCCGCTGGACCCGATGTCGAACCAGGCGCAGATCGCGGCCGCCTTTGCGCTGCTGACCTGGCCCGGTCTGGAGTACGCGGCTCTCGTCGGCATCGCCATCTGGGCGTTCCGACGCCGGCTGCGGGCGCTCGCCGCCGCACTGGTGCTGACCGTCGCACTGGGCTGGGCCACGACCGACCTGATCAAGGTGTTCATTGAGCGCGGGCGACCTGCGGATCACCTGGACGTGATGACCGCCTGGGGCTACTCCTACCCGTCCGGCCACATGGCCGGCATCGTGGCCTCCTGCATCGCCGTCGGTGCGACGTTCCGGGTGACCCGGCGCAGCCCCCGCGTGCGGCTGTTGTGGAGCGTCAGCTCCGCCGTGCTGATCCTGCTGGTCGCGTTCAACCGCTGGTTCCTCGGCGCTCACCACATCGGGGACCTGATCGGCGGTGCGCTGCTCGGCGCGTTCGTCGCCACATTCGCCCTGGTCGTCTGCGGCGTGTCGGTCCCGGTCCCGCACACGGCCGTCGTCGAGATCGTCCGCGAGCGGCGTGAGGCGCTGCACCCGTCGCCGACCACCGGCCAGAAGCGCTGCGCGGTGATCTACAACCCGGTCAAGGTGCTGGACTGGGCGGTCTTCCGGCGACACGTGGAGTACGAGCTGAAGAGCCGCGGATGGGCCCGGCCGCTCTGGCTGGAGACCACGATCGACGATCCCGGCCGGGCGATGACCGCCCAGGCGGTCGCCGAGGGCGTGGACCTGGTGCTCGGCGCCGGCGGCGACGGCACCATCCGCGTCATCTGCTCGGGCCTGGCCGGCAGCGGCATCCCCTTCGGCGTCATTCCCGCCGGTACGTCCAATCTGCTCGCCCGCAACATCGGCATCCCACGCGACGAGGCGGCGGCGCTGCGGGTGGCGTTCGACGGCCAGGACAAGGCGATCGATCTCGTCCGGCTCACCACGGACGGACGTACTGAAGACCACTTCGCCGTGATGGCCGGCGTCGGCATCGACGCCGTGATCATGCAGGACACCAACCCGGACCTCAAGAAGACGGTCGGCTCGGCCGCTTATTTCGTGTCGGCGGCCAAGAACGCCAACCACCCGGCGCTGCACGCCACCATCCGGGTCGACGACCAGCCGGTGCTGCGTCGGAGGGCGTCGGTGATCGTGATCGGCAACGTCGGTCTGCTGCCCAGCGGGATCCTGCTGATCCCGGACGCCAAACCCGACGACGGACTGCTCGACGTCCTGGTCGCCTCGCCGCGTACGGTCCGCGACTGGGTCCGGCTGTTCACCCAGGTCGTGACCAGGCAGAAGCGCAGCGACGACCAGCTCGACCGCCTGGTCGGGCGGCGGGTCGAGATCACCGTCGAACCACGCGACCAGTACCAGCTGGACGGCGACACCGTCGGCGAGTGCGGCACCCTGGTGGCCGAGATCGAGCCGGGCGCGCTGACCGTCCGGGTGCCGCCGATCCAACGGCGCAGCGTGACCACCGCCGAGACCAAGGACCTCGAGAAGGCCGAGGCGTCGGAGCCCGTCCCGGCAGCGCCCTGAGCTGCCGGCCGGGCGTGCCCTGAGGGTGCTGGTCGGGCCGAGCGCAGCAGATCCCGTCCCGAGCGGCCGGGTCGCGGGAGCCACTCAGGCGTGGCTGGCGCCTTCGTGCTCGGCGTGCCCGACCGGCTCCAACTGGAAGGTGCAGTGCTCGACGTCGAAGTGGTGGCCGAGGCACTCGCCCAGCCGATCCAGCACCTGTCCGGAGCGGTCCTCAGCCAGGCAGGCGTCGTCGACCACGACATGGGCGGACAGGACCGGTACGCCGCTGGTGATCGTCCAGGCGTGCAGGTCGTGGACGTCGAGCACGCCGGGCAGCTCGCGAATGTGCTCGCGTACGGTGTCGAGGTCGACGCCCTTCGGAGTGGCCTCCAGCAGCACGTCGACGACGTCCCGCAGCAGCGACCAGGCCCGCGGCAGGATCAGCACGACGATGGCCAGTGAGGCGATCGAGTCGGCTCGGGTCCAGCCGGTGAGAGCGATGACGACTGCGGCCACGACCACCGCGATCGACCCCAGCAGATCACCGAGCACCTCGAGGTAAGCGCCGCGCAGGTTGAGGCTCTCGTCCTTGCCGGCACGCAGGATCAGCAGCCCGATGATGTTGGCGGCGGCGCCGACCACCGCCACGGTCAGCATCAGCGAGGAGTTGACGTGCTCCGGTTGCTGCCAGCGGTCGACTGCCCGGATCAGCACCCAGACGGCGATCCCGACCAGCAGCAGCCCGTTGGTCAGCGCCGCCAGGATCTCGATCCGCTGCAGCCCGAAGGTTCGGGCGGTGGTCGCCGGGCGGGCGGCCAGGGTGACGGCGACCAGGGCGATCACCAGTCCGGTCGAGTCGGTGAGCATGTGGCCGGCGTCGGCCAGCAGGGCGAGCGAGCCGGACGCGATGCCGCCGATGACCTGCAGCACGAGGACGCCGATGTTGAGTCCCAGCACGGCAACCAGGCGCCGGCGGTGCCGACCGGTAGCCGTCCTCCCGCCGTGGTCGTGCGCGTGACCGTGACCGCTCATCGGGAGGGCTCGGCGACGCGGTTCGTCGCGCAGAGGACGACGGCGTCCCCGGTGGCGGCCAGCAGGCGCTCCGCCGACGCCAGGACCTCCATCAGCTCGGGTTCGACTGCGAGCGCGTACAACGAGGAGCGGCCGACGGTGCGTACCGACACCAGCCCGCAGTCACGCAGGCAGGCCAGGTGCGCGGACGTGGTGCTCTGGGCCAGGCCGAGGTGGGCCGTGAGGTCGACGACCCGGTGCTCGCCGAGCGCGAGGTGCCGCAGGATGGACAGCCGAGCCGGGTCGGCCAGGCTGCGGAACAACGCCACCGCTGGGCCGACGTCGACCTCGTTCGTGTCCTCTGCAGGGATAGGTGCGACCCCTTGACTCATCGTCACACGTCGATGTAATCGTGAAAGGGCGTTGAAAGTCAACCAGGGCCGCGAGGGCTGTGACGGGCAACGTCGGCGACGTCGGCGACGTCGGCGACGACTTCCTACTTGTCGTACCGGAGGCTGGTGATGGATCGGTCCAAGACGTCGAGGGTCTGCTGCGGTGTGTCGCTCGGTCGGCTGGAGAAGTAGACCGCGTAGCCGCCGTCCTCGATGGGCAGCGCGACGACGATCATCCGGTCGTAGCTGCTCGGCACGCGCTCCACCGAGTAGTGCACCTCCCCGCTCATGACCCAGACCGGATTCCCGCTGAGGTCGATCTCTTCGCTGTCCTGGTTGCGGATCGTCGTCGTCTGGTTGCTGAAGGCCGCCGTCCGGAGCTGCTGGAAGACCGCTGCAGCGGTGTCCTCGGCAGTCGGCTTGGTCAGGGCTTCGGTCACCGAGCCGAAACCGACCGTGGCCGACCAGTCGTCGGTGCCGTTGTACTTCAGGTGTACGGCCGCGTTGCAGACCAGCCCGCTGACGAGGATCGGCGGAGCCTCGCCGGGGGCGTTCGGGCACTCGTACGGGAGGCCGGGCATCGAGACCACCACGTCGCCGAACCTCGCGCGCCGCAGCAGCGAGTCGTAGCTGACCTCAGGCTCGGCCGGCGCCGGCGGGGCCATGGCCGGACCGGTGGGCAGCCGGTCGTCGGTCAGCGAGACGACCAGGCCGACGACGGCGAACACCGCCACGATCGCGGCGACCACGACGCCGACGGCGACCGGCACGGCGATGCCCGTGCGTGGTTGCCCAGCATCTTTCGGTTGCCCGGTATCGCTCGGTTGCCCGGTATCGCTCGGCTGCTCGGCGGCGGGCGCGGGGGCGGCGGACATGAAGGTCAGGATAGGCACCTCGAGGGCAGCCGGGCGGCGTGCGTCGGCGCTAACGTGGCGGCACCCGCCGCAGAACCCCAGCCGGCAGCGACGAGAGAGGACGCCATGGCCGCTCCGAAGACCGTCCCCACCGATGCCAGCGTGCCCGACTTCCTGGCCGCCCTCCCCGACGCCCGGCGACGCGCTGACGCGCAGCGCGTCTGCGACCTGATGGCCGAGGTGACCGGCGAGGAACCCGTGCTGTGGGGCACCAGCATCGTCGGGTTCGGCAAGCAGACCCTGACGATCGCGAGCGGCAAGCAATCCACTTGGATGGTGGTCGGGTTCTCGCCGCGCAAGGCGGCGACAGTCGTCTATCTGATGGACGGCTACGAGCACCGCGCCGAGCTCCTCGACCGGCTCGGCCCGCACAGCACCGGCCGGTCCTGCCTGTACCTGAAGCGGCTGGACGACATCGACCTGCAGGTCCTGCGCGAGCTGATCAGCGCCTCGGTCGAGGACAGCCGGAAGCCCTGAACCGTCCGTGGGCCTCGGTCGAGAACAGTCGCAAGGCTGAACCGTCCGCGGCCCACGCTAGGCCAGCCGCGCCCGGACCCGTCCTTCCATCATCTCCTGCAGCACGTCGACCGTCTCGGGCCGCAGATCCACCTCCAGCGCCCGCGCGTGGGCCGCGAGCTGCAGCGTCAGCCGCTCGACCTCCGGGTCGTTGCCGGCCCGGTGCTCGGTCCTGACTCGGGCGACCAGCAGCAGCTCGTCCCCGGGCGCGACCACCAGCGCTCGCGTCGCCGCCCAGCGGGCCAGCTCCACGTCCGACTCGGCCAGGGCCCGTTCGCTGAGCTCGACACCGATGTCTCGGATCACCGAGATCATGTCGGTGCGCAGTCCCTCAGCCCAGTGCCACTGGCCCGGCGCGGCGTCGGCCAGCGGAGCACCGCGGACGAGCTGCAGCGCTGCTTCAAGGCCGCCGGTGCTCGTCCTGTTCACGCCTCGACCGGTGAGGATCTGCAGGCGCTGCCAGTCCGAGCTGACCGCCGGATGCAACAGGATCCGCCCGCTGTAGGCGTCCGGCAGGAACGGCTGCCCGAAGTCATCCGATCCCAGCCAGCTGCGTAGCCGGCTCATGTTCGAGCGACGGGTGCCCTCGGCGACCGCCAGCGCCAGAGCCATCTCCTGTGCGGAGGTGCCGGGATGCTCGAGCAGCCAGGCGCAGTACTCCAAGCACTGCTTGGCGGCGCGCGGCGGGGTCGGACCAGCCGCGCCGATGAGGTCGACCGGCCCGAGCAGACGGATCACGGGATGGCTGGCGGCCGACGTCGCCGCGCCGCCGGTCGTCCGGGTCATCGCTGCTCCTTCCTGCTGGTCGTGGTCGTGGTCTGGGGATCGGCTTGTCGTCCACCCGCCGAATCGTCGGCCGAGGTAGGTGACGTTGTCGGGTGGGTCGGATTCGGCGTCGGACTCGTCGTCGAACCACCACGGAGCCGGGGTGGTGTCGGTGCGACCCGTCGCCTCGACCAGGTCGATGACCGCCTCGGCGGCCGGCTCCGTCAGCAGCTGGGGGATGACGTCGACGTCGTACGGCTCGATCCGGGCAAGCGGCTGAAGCGCGTCGCCGGAGAGACGGATCCGGCACGGAGCCTCCTGCAGATCGACGCCGATGGCGGCGATGCTGACCGGTGGTTCGGCCAGCACCAGGCTGCGCAGCCGCTGCTGCTCGGTCCGGGTCATCGGCCGGCTGATGATCAAGACCGTGGGCGCCCACGGGTCCGCCAGATCCGGATCGACCCGGTGCCCGGCCACAGAACCGCGTCCGTGATGGGCTCGCTGCGAGCGCGCGCGAGCGCTCACGCGGTGGAGTGCGGTGTCCAGGTCGTCGACGAAAGTCACCGTGTGGCGGCCGAGCGCCTCCGGCAGGCGTTCACAGGTTCCGAGCAGGATCAGCTCCAAGTCCTCCGCCCACGGTGAGCAGGACAGCTCGACTGCGATGGCGGCCAGGACGCCATCCGCCAAGGCAGCGTCGTCCGAGTCGATCGACGTCAGTCGGAGCGCCTCCAGGTCGGCAACCACCAGGGCATCGTCGGCGGTCGTCCCGAGCGTCGCCAGCGCCGGGTAGGGCCGGACCGCGTCGCTCAGGCCGGGCGTGGAGCGAAGCAGGTCGACATCACCCGCGTCGAGACACCACCTGGCGCCTTCGATCTGAAAGCCGTCGGGTGCGTGCGGGCTCGGCGCCGCCAGCTCGAGGACCAGCCGGTCGTCGCTCACGGACGCCAGCGCGAGCTCCGGTGGCTGGACACCGAGGTGATGGCTGTGCGCCGCGATTGCTCTGGTCGCCAGGTCCAGGGTCCGCAGACTCATCGGGCGCTGCCGGCGGCCCAGGTGTGCCTCGGCGAGCTGAGCCGCTGGAGGCGGCGAGGCGATTCGCCGGCCCACGGGACGCGCTTGCAGCAGGACCCGACGGCGGGCGCGTGCGCCGGCCACCACAGCGGCGGCGAGCAACCCACCCACGCCGGCGATGCCGGCCACCACCGGGTCCACCACGCTGGTGGCGCTGAACGCGGTCGGTGGCACGGGCTGCTGGGTCGGCGCGGGCACGGGCGCGGGGTTGGCAGGCCGGCCCGGTTGCCCGGCGGTCGGTTCCTCGAGCGTCGAACGCTGGGGCTGAGGCATCGGCAACGCGTCAGGCTCGCCGCCGCCCTGTCCGGCCGGCGACGGCGGCCGCACATCGCCACCAGCATCGGCCCCGGAACCAGCATCGGCCTCCCGACGCTCCGTACTGCTGTCCAGTTCGGAGCTCCCCGTACCGTTCCCGGAGGTGCGCTCGTCCGCCTCCCGCGCGGACGACTTCTCGGACCGATTCGTCGACGTGGTGGTGGGCAGCTCCAGCCGGAGGCCGACCGGCAGCTGATCGGCATCGGCCAGCTGGAAGCGGTTGGCCTCGAACAGCTCCGACCACCGGTCCGGGTCGCCCAGCTCATGCTCGGCGATCGCCGACAGCGTGTCACCGGCCCGGACCAGATAGCCGTCGGATCGGTCGAGGTCGGCGCCGGGGACCAGCAGCCGCCACCCCACCTGAAGTCGGTCCGGCCCTCCAGTGAGCAGATCGGGGTTGGCGGACGCGATGCGACGCCAGTCGCGTCCCTCGCCGTAGAAGCGTTCGGCCAACGACCACAGGTCGTCTCCGCGCTGCACCGTGTAGCGACTGTGCTGCCCGGAGTCCTCGGATGCAACTCGCAGTGCACGCTCGGGCCGCGCCGAGGCCCTTTCGGCGGATGCCGCAGCCGGAGCGTCAGCCGCCACCTCGACGTCGGCCGGCGCCGGTGCGACCTGGGGCGTCGGTGCGACCTGGGGCGTGGAGCGAACCGGATCGGCATGCACGGCCTGTGGTGCAACCACGGCGAGGGAGACGACGGCCAGCACCAGTCCCGAAGCCACCCGCTGCGGGACAGCGAACCCGGGCAGTCTGACCCGGACGCGCTGCCGTGACAGCACCCCGATGACCTCGACGACCACCGAGAGGGCGAACACCAGCCACGCGGCCCAGGCCACCACCGTGATCAGTCCGATCAGGATGGTGCCGTCGTCGGGTCGGGTCAGCCCGGACAGGAACTGCGACCAACCCAGCTTCACGGGCAACGGGTTGCCGATGAAGATCACCAGAAATGCGGGCACGGCGGCCAGGCCGAGCACGAGCACGACCAGCGCAGCGAGTCCTCTGATCAGCCGCATGCTCGGGCCCACCTCTGCCACGCCATGCCTGGTTTCCTTCCTTCGACGACTTCGAGCGATCCCACTGTCGTGGACGAGGAGCCGTCGTGGGGGTTCGCGGTGTTGTCCGTTCGGCGAAGGTGTTGTCCGTTCATCGCTCAGACCTCGAAGAGCAACGTGAGCATGGCCGCGCCGAGGAAGATCATCCCGAAGATCAGCGCAGGAATGGTCATGTAGATGGTCATGCCCTCGGCCGCAGCGCCGGCTGCGATCTGCTCTCGGGTCAGGTGGGCGTTGCGAAGCTCTTTGAGCCTGGCGCGCAGGGTGCCGGAGAGTGCGGCCCCGCTCTCGTCCAGCTGCATGATGTCGGCGACGTCCTTGAGCTCCGGCAGCTCCAGCTCGTCGGCCAGCCGGCGCAGCTCCGCGTACGGGGACTGCTGCTCGAGCCGCGACCGCTCCAAGGCGCTGCGGATCTGCAGGAACAACGGCACGTCGCTCAAGTCGGCCGCCGAGTGCAGAGCCTCGGTTGCGGAGGCGTTGGCCAGTCGCTCCAGGGTCACGAGGTCCACGAACACGAGCAGCGACTCCGCCGCCCGGGACTGGGTCGCCTTGCCCGATCGGCGAAGCAGCAGATCGGGGGCGAAGAAGCCGATCACCATCCCCATCACAGCCAACCCGGCCGGCCACCAGGACGGGCGGCCAGTCATCCAGCCCCAGCTGAAACCGATAAGCGCCGGCAAGATCGACCCGACCAGCGCCATCACGATCTTGTCGGCGTAGAACTCCGCGATCGACTTGTCCTGCAGCCGCAGGAGCTGCCGCTGCCGAGGGGTCATGGGGATGGGTGTGCGTCGGTAGAGGTACGCACCCCAGCGTTCCGACCGAGTGCCCGCGGTGACGAGAGTCGCCGGTCCGTCCGCCAGCACCCGGTCGGAGCCCAGACGGTCGAGTACCGGCTGGAGTCGTGGCGGCGCCGGCAGCAGCGCGGCAACGACAGCGACCAGGCCGCCAAGGGTGAGCATGCCCGCCAGCACGATCATCGAGATCATGCGCTTCCTCCCGCCTTGATCAGGATCCGGTCGCGTGGCGGCTGCTTGGCGCGGCGGCGCAGCAGGATCAGCGACGCGATGTAGCACACGATCAGCACCGACAGGACGACCTGACCGACCGGCGTACGGTAGGCGGCGAAGAAGCCCGGCGACAGGGCGAACACACCGATCAACGTGATCATGGTGATCACCGTGACCTGGCGGACCACGACGTACGGCTTGCTGCGCTCGGTCTCGATCAGTCGTCGCCCCTTGAGCTGATCCTGGATGGACTCGGCCAGCTCACGGAGCGTGGTGGAAGCCCCGACGGCGCCACGATCGGCGGCCAGCATCAAGGCGGCGACGATCGGGTCGGCATCGGCAGAGTCGAGGTCGTCGGCGAAACGCTGCAGGGCCTGACGGGTGTCCCACCGGCTGTCCAGTCTGCTCGTCAGCACGGCGACCTGGTCGGCGATGATCGGTGGAGCCGTACGACCGGACATCCTGATCGAGTCTGGAACGGAACGCCCCGTGCTCAGGGTCGCCGCCAAGCCGCGCACCCAGCGGTCGAGCGCCTCCAGCAGCTGGATGTCTCGAGCAGCGGGGATCGTCAGCAGATAGGGAAGTCCGAGCGCCAACAGCGGAGCGACGACGATCGCCACCACCCAGCCGGTCAGCACTGCCACCATCAGGCCGGCGACCACGCTGCCGGCCAGCACGAGATCGCGGCGACGCCCCGCTGCTCCTGCCGGACGGCGGGTGAGAGCAGCCCAGGACGACGCCGCGCCGGCACGCCGGCGCCGGCTGCTCGGTGTCCAGCTCCTCGTGGCACCGGCGAACACGGCGACAACCCCGCCGACGAGCAGCAGTCCGGCGACCGCCGCGATGCCGGCGGTCACGACCGCTCCGGCTGCGTGATGTCGCGGTGGAACGGCAGCAGCTCGGCCTCGAAGTCGGCGTCCGGCATGAAGCCGGCAGGTCGACCGGGCGTGCCACTGGCGTGGTAGACGAGATGCGTCACGGGACGCCCGTTCTCGATCGCTCGAGTCACCTGCCTGATCTCGGAGACGTACCGACGCCGGACGCCACCCTTCCACGTGTCGTCTTCCAGGCGGACGAAGACGAAGAGGGCGATGTTGTGGGCGATCTGGCGGTACGCCTCGTCGACGCTGAGTACGCCGCCCTGGGCGACCCGGGACGCCAGTCGGTCGATGGTCGACTCCGCACTGTGGGAATGCGTGGTGGACAGAGTGCCGGTGCCGGCCTGCATGGCTTCGAACATGGCCGCCGCCTCCGAGCCGCGGACCTCGCCGACGATCAGCCGGGACAGGTTCTGACGCAGCGCCTCAGGCATCAGGTCAGCCACGGTGAAGTCGCCGACCGCGGTGCCACCGCTGGTCTCGCCGTGACCGACTCGGGCTTGCAGGGCAAGGATGTTCTCGCGACCCGGCTGCAGATGAGTCATCAGCTCGTAGTCCGTCTCGATCGTGCCGAATCGCTCGTTCTCCGGAATCGCGTTGATCAGGGCGCGCAGCAGCGTGGTCTTGCCCGCTCCTTGATCACCGGAGATCACCATGGACTTGCGAGCCAGCACAGCGGCATCGAGGAACTGGGCGACCTCGCGCGGCATCAGGCCACCGGCGACCAGGTCGGCCAGCGTCACGTCGGTCAAGATGTGCTGCCGGATCACGACGCTCGGACGGTGCGACAGCCCGAACCCGATGGCGTGCAGCCGGAAGCGCTCACCGAGCGCCAGAGTCATCGTCGGGTGAGTGTCGTCGAACGGACGCGCCGGCCGGTTGTTCTGGCCGAGGAAGCGGATCGCCTCCACCAGCTCCTCGTCGCTGTCGGCGACCGGTGGCATCTTCTCCCGGCGTCCGTCGCCGTACTGCACGACGACCGAGCTCCAGCCGTGGATCTCGATGTTCTCGACGTCGGGTAGGTCGAGCAGCGGCTGCAGCCGGCCGTACCCGAACACGGCATTCTCCACAGCCTGCACGTACGCCTGCTCGCGCTCGGTCGACCACAGGTCGGCGCCCTCGCGATGCAGGGCTCGTACGTGATCGCTGACGATGCGCCGGATGATGGCCCGGCCGAGCAGCAACCGATCCTCCGGTGTGAGAGGGCTGCCGGTTCGCCGGGACTCGGCCTCGGTCTCGTCGGTGATCACCTCGGAGGCACGTCGCCGGAGCTCGACGACCTGCGGCCACTCGACGAGATCGTCCGCCAGCCGATCGGCGAACTCGCGGACCTCCGGCTGGGTGAAGACCCCGATGTCGTGCGGGTGCTCGGGTGCAAGGCTCGGCGCTCGGTGCCGCCTGCCGCGGGCAGCGGCCGGCTCGAGATCGGCGAGGACAGGTACGTCGCTCAGGCGTCGAGGCCGTCGGGTCGCGTCGTCCATGATCAGCTCCTGACCAGCTCGGCCGACGACTCGAACCGTCCCGCCAGCTGAGCGGCCGTGGTGTGCAGGGCTCGCGCCAGCCTCGAGCTGTCGAAGCGACGAGCGCGGGGCGTTCCGTCCGACAGGTGCTGGGCCGTGGCGCGGTCGTCCGGGATCTCTGCGATCACCGGCACTCCCAAGGACTTTCCGATCTCCCGGGCGCTGTACGGCTGATCCGGTCCCACCAGGATCAGGCCGAGGCTACGCCTGCTGGCTTGGAGGCGTGGATGCTCGCGCAGGGCCAGGAGCTGCACTCTGGCCGACACGATCGAGCGGAGGTCGCTGCGCAGCACCAGGAGGGTGAGATCTGCGCGCTCCACCAGGGCGGCCGGCAGCCCGTTGCTGCTGATCCTGCCGGCATCGACGATCACATCGAAACCATGACCATCCAGGTCGGCCAAGGCCGCCGCGAGCTCCGACCAGACGCCCGCGAAGAGCGCAGCACTGCTGGGGCGGTTGAAACCGGGCAGGAAGAGCCGGCTCGCGCCGTCGTCGTCGGCCAACGGCACCGACTGGTCCACGACGACCTCGGTCAGTGCCCGGCGATCGCGGTGGGCCTCGGCGACGCGGAGCAGCCCTTTGCCCTCCGCGCTGGTGCCTGCCAGGTATCCGGCAAGGACGGCCTGGTGAGCACCGGGGTCACAGTCGGCCAGCAGCACCGAGCGAGGCCACGTGAGGGCCAGCCCGACGCCGAGAGTTGTCGCGCCCGGCGCTCCGGAGGCGGAAGTCAGAAGCAAGATCGCCATGTTTGATCACCGCCCTGCGTCACGGACGACGGTCAGCCGCTCTTGCGCGGCGAGCATGGCGATGGTGGGCGCCTGGTCGGCCGACACGTCGACGTCGACGAAGAGCGAGCCCGCGTCGGGTCCGGGTGCGGACGCCACCGTGCGTGCGACGAAGGTCTTGCCTGCATAAGGATCCGCGACCCCCGGCTGGGCGTCGGGCGCCGGCAGCGCCACGAGTCGGACCGGCGACCCGGGAACCAGGAAGTCGGCCGGCGCGCGGCCCCCAGCCAGCTTCATCCCCACCACCGCGCGCTTCTCGGCCGGCACCGCGGTCTGGGTTACGGCAGTCGGGGCGACGATGGAGCCGTCGACCAGGTCGTACGCGGCTCGCTGTCCCACCAGGGTGGTTGCCTGATCTGCGGGAATGCTTGGCACACTAGGGCTGCCGCTGAGGGTGACGGCCGTCAGGTCGGAGGCCTCGATCACCTCCCCTCGGTAGACAGTCGCGGCCATCGCGACCACCGCGCTCTCGGTGGCGACCCGTGCGTAGATCACGTACGAGAGCAGTCCGCCGACGCAGATGGCGATGATCCCGAGGGCGATCCACTTCGGGTTGCGGCGGACTGGCAGGCGTGGAGGCTCCGGCGTGGTCGGTGGGTCGTCGACGACGGGCGTCTGCTGCTTGGCCGGTCGCCGCGGGAGGCTCAGCCGTCGGGAGGGGCGGGGTGGGCTGTCGATGCTCATGGGATGTCCTGGAGTCGTGAGTCAGCGTGACTCGTCGGGGCCGACGGAGTTGGCACTGGCCGTGCCGGAGGCCGACACCGAGTCGATGCCGATCAAGGAGAGGAAGAGGGTGCGTTCGGTGGCGTGGGTGTGCACGGTGACCACGCCGTTGCTGGCCGAGGCACTGCCGCTCACACCGGGCTGACCGGCGAGGAAGGCCCGCGCCGCTCGGACAGAGGCATCGGCGGGGCTGGCCCCCGCGAGCGCCTGGGTGACGCCTGCGTTGGCGGCTGCGCGTGCGGCTCCGGCGGCGGCGGTCTCCGCCCGGCTGGCGGCGGCGATCTTTTGGCCACCGTCGATGACCAGGCCGGCGGTCATGATCAAGGCCGCGAACACCACGGTGACGAACACACTCACCGACTGGCCGCGCTCGTCGTGACGGACGCGCTGGTCGCGGTGGCCGCGCTGGCTGCTCCGGCCGGTGATCATGAGCGGGCCCGATAGGTGTCGAGAGCGGCGGCGCCCTCGGTGCGGACGGTGATGCTGCCAGGCATTCCCGGCAGATCGAGGTCGGCGAATGTCACCCTGCAGGTGACGGTGGCGGTCACGGTGGCCGGCGTGCCGACCGGGACGCCGAAGGCCGAGGTGTCGACCGACACCGAGTCCGCGCCGCAGCTCAGACCGTCGGTTGCCAGCGTCCGGGCGGCGGCTTGTTTGCCCGCAGCGCGGGCCTCTCCCGGGCTCCGGGCCAGGCTCGCGGCTCTGGCGGCGGACTCCGCGCCCTCGACGACCGTGGCGCGCGCGAACCACAACCGGCCACCAGCAACGAGCAGCCCCAGCACGAGTACGAGGGCCGGGACCAAGATGACCAGCTCGACCGAGGCCGAGCCGCGTTGGTCATGCCGCCGACGAGGTGGGAAACCCGCGCTCATGGCCTGGTCACCCGCTCGACGGGTGCGGATGCGGTCTCGCGGATGTTTCCCAGCGGTAGATCGAGCAGAGTCGGAGCGCGGCCGGCCACAGTGACCTGGACAACGCTCGAGCCTCTGGAGACCGTGACAGCGACGTCACTCAGTCCGCCGCCGCGGGCGATGCCCTCGGCGATCTGCCGAGCCGCACCGGTGCTGCCGTAGCTACCGCTGGCCGCATCGGCCGCCGCGTTGGCGGCACGCGTCGCGACGTTGTGACCGTGGATCCAGATCCCGGCTTGGATGATGCCGAGACTGACCAGCAGCAGCAGCGGCCAGATCATCGCGAATTGTGCCGATTCGGTGATGCCGCGCTGATCTCTGGGCCGCCGATGAGTCGGTGGCTTACGCACGGCTCAGCTGGGGAGTCGGCTGAGCACGAAGGCGCGGATCGCCGCGACGATCGCGACGGCAACCGCCACCGCTCCGGCGATCAGGATCGCGTTCTCGGCAGACTGGCTGAGTCCGCGCTCATCGTGGTGGGCTGGCTCCTTGAGCATGATCAACACACCCACCAGGGCATGGGTGATCTGGGTGATCTTCATCGGGGATTCCTCTCTGGCCCGCTCGTGCGTCAACGCACGAGCGTCTGTACTTCGCCCACGGGAAGGGTCGTGGTCGATGTCTGAGTGAACGGGATGGTCCCGGACTGCCCACCGGCGGTCCAGGCGACCGACCAATGCGTCGTCGCAGTGATCGTGTAGCGCCCCTTGGGCAGGGACGGTTTGGCGTAGGTGTGACCGCAGTCCGGCGATGGCGTTCCCGCGGGAACGCTTCCCTTGCGCCACGGCGTGCCGGGCCCGCAGGTGATCGTGGTGCCGTCACCGAGGTCGTAGACGATCTTGGCCAGACTGGCATCCAGAGAGACACTCAAGCCGGCGACCGACCGAGAGACCGGCGCAGGGTCCAGGTTGCCTTCGGCCCAGATCCACAGGGGGTAGCCGACGGCCGCCATCTTCCATTTGTTGAGTTCGGGGGGTGGTCCGACCGTGGGCTTTCCGGGCTGCAGGGAGAGCGTCGCGACAGCTCGGATCGCGGCGTGGTCGGGCGTGATGGAAGGTGGTGCATTCCCACCGGCTGCTAGAGCAATGCCGACGCCGCAGCTGGCGACTCCCGACTGACGGCAGGCTTCGCGTCCTTGGCGTAGCGCTTCTTGATAGGACCAGGACGTCCGACTGTAGTTGCCGCCAGAGTTCGCGCCACTGGTGTCATCGGTGTCGTCCGGAGCCTCCTCTGCCTCAGCGACGCAGATGACGGAGCACATGGCAGAACCCTTTGGCGCTTCTGGTTTGCCATCGGCTCTTGCTGGTGTCGGGAAGGTCAGCAGCAGCACGGCCAGTGCCGCCAGCACAGGCGACAGCCGCATCATGAGTCGCAGTCCCGAAGCTGATCAACAGTCTTCAGGGTGGCCGCCTTCCAACGCCCAGCCGACTTCTTCATCGTGATGGATTGCCGATATACACGCGTACCCGGATCCTCGCCAGGCGATTCAGTAGCACCGGCGTCGTTGACCAGGTGAACTTTGCGGAAGTCTTCACACGTTTCTAGGTGCAGACTCTCTGCGGAGTAACCACTAGCTCGTAACCAGCCGATCTGACCGACAGCTGTAGCTCGAAGACCCTGCTTCTTGAACAGCTCGAGTTGACTCATCTGAAACGTGAGGTACTCACCAGTCATAGTCTGGCGCATCGTCCTGGTCGGATCGGAGACTCCGCCCCTAGTTGACAGCTGGCCGACTTCAGCGAAGCCAGTCCGATACGCCTTCTCCGCCGCCTCGAACGCTTCACGCTGCTCGCGCTCCTGAGCGTTCTCGGTCGGAGTCGGTGAGGGCTTAGCGGACGGCGACACGCTCGGAGCAGCCGTGGGCGAGCCACTCGGCGTCGGCCCTGGGTCAGGATTGCACCCCGAAACG
>DASQLI010000164.1:0-15182 GCA_035630075.1 Microlunatus sp. | reverse complement strand
AGAGTCTGGACTCCGCGACAGAGAGGCTCCAGTAATGACTGATTCACCTGGTCGCGCTCCGCGCTCCGCGGTCATCCAGCTGCGCAGATCTCGCTCTTTCGTCGCGATGTCAGACGACGAAGAACGTGTCGCCCGACATCGCTCATGCACTCCCGAGAGGCTCCGCTGATGACCGATTCACCTGGTCGCGCTCCGCGCTCCGCGGTCCTTCAGCTGCGCAGATCTCGCTCGTTCGTCGCGATGTCAGACGACGAAGAACGTGTCGCCCGACATCGCTCCTGCACTCCCGAGAGGCTCCGCTGATGACCGAGTTGTACCTCGTCCGGCACGGCGAGACCGAGTGGAGCGCCGACGGGCGCCACACCTCGGTCACCGACCTGGAGCTCACCGACAACGGGGTCCGGCAGGCCGAGGCACTGCGCGGTCACCTCGATCCTTCGTCGTTCGGGCTGATCCTGGCCAGTCCGCGCCGGCGAGCGCGGCGGACGGCGGAGCTCGCCGGCTTCACCGGCGCGTACGAGCCGCAGACGTCCGAGGACCTGGTCGAGTGGTTCTATGGCGACTACGAGGGGATCACCAGTGCGACGATCCACCAGACCGACCCCGGCTGGACCATCTTCACCCACCCGACTCCCGGTGGTGAGACGCACGGTCAGGTGACCGAGCGGCTGGACCGGGTGATCTCCTCGATCCGGGACTCCGGCGTGGAGCGGGCGATCTGCTTCGGCCACGGCCACGCCCTCCGGGCGCTGACCGTCCGCTGGATGGGCCTGGATCTGATGTGGGGCGCCCACTTCCCCCTTGACACCAGCACCGTCTCGATCCTGGGGGTGGAGAAGGGCGTGCCGGCTCTGGAGCGCTGGAACGCGCCGGTGGATGCCCCGCCCACAGCCGATCCCGCGGCGGCCGGGGGTCAGCGGTAGTCGTACCGGGTCAGCGCCTTGCGGGCACTGAGCAGCAGGACGGCGGCCAGCCCCGTCGTGCCGACCATGATCGCGGCCATCGGCACTGGAGTGCCGTTGTCCAGGGCCCCGACCAGCGGGGCGATCGCGCCGCCGATCATGAACTGCGAGGCGCCGAGCATGGCGGCTGCGGTCCCTGCCGATTCGCCGTGCCGGTTGAGGGCAATGGCCGGCGCGTTCGGGAAGGACAGGCCGGCGGCCGAGATCACGAAGAACAACGGGGCCATGAACGCGAACCAGCCACCGACGCCGAGCACCATCAGCACCAGCAGGACGATCGCTCCTGTGACGGCGAGCAGGACGCCGAAGGTCAGCACGCTGACCGGGCTGTAGCGCTTGACCAGCCAAGGGTTGATCTGGGTCATGGCGATCATGCCAACGGCGTTGGCGCTGAAAGCGATGCCGAACTGCTGCGGGGTCATGCCATACAGGTCCTGCAGGACGAACGAAGCGCCGGAGATGTAGGCGAACAAGGTCGCGAACATCAGTCCCGCGACCAGCACCATCACGATGAAGAGCCGGTCGCCGAACAGGGACCCGTACGCCCGCAGCGAGCCGATGACGCTGACCGGACGTCGCCGTTCGACCGGCAGCGTCTCCGGCAGAGCCACGAAGGCCAGCACCAGCATGGACAGAGCGGCCAGGGCCAGGACGACGAAGATGCCGCGCCACGAGGTGAGCGCCAGCAGCGCGCTGCCCAGCGACGGGGCGAGGATCGGGGCGACGCCGAGAACCAGAATCAAACGGGACAGCAGCTGAGCGGCCCGGATCCCACTGAACAGGTCACGGACGACCGCCATCGCGACCACCGCGACGGCGGCGCCGGCCAGACCCTGCAGGGTCCGGGTGACCGTCAGCATGCCGATGCTCGGGGCCAGCGCGCACAGCAGCGACATCGCCGCGTGCAAGCCGAGGCCTGCCAGCAGCGGCTTGCGGCGACCGATCGAGTCAGAGAGCGGCCCGATGATCAGCTGGCCGAAACCGAGCCCGATCAGCAGACCGGTGATGGTCGCCTGGGCCTGGGCGTCGGTGGCGCCGAGCTGACGGGACAGCTCGGGCAGGGCCGGCAGGTAGGTGTCGATGGTCAGCGGGCCGATCGCGCTGAGCGCGCCCAGCACCAGGACGAGCTGGACGTACTTGCGGCCGACGAAGCGGTCGGCCAGGTTGCCGGCCGTCGAGGAGGCCGTGATGGGTGTGGTGGCGTGGGGTGCCTCGACTGCAGTCATCGGTCGCTCCTGAGATCTCGGATCGGCTGAGGGCAGGGCCACCACGATGTGACTGAACGGCCATTCAGGGATAGTGGTGTGAACCTCCTGCTGACGCGATTCATTCCCGGACGCTGCTGGGTGCATTTCACCCGAACTCGGTCTTGACGGTTCAGCCGCCTGGATGATTCACTATGAATCGTTTCAACACCTGACCAGCCAGCAGGATGAGCTGAACACCGAGGAGAACAACGGCAATGCAGCCTGTCGCCTGGAGCGCGGTCATGATCGGACCGAGCGTCGACGGGCACGGTGCCGCGCGGCTGCGGACCGAGTTCCGCCTCGACGAGGGCCACGGGGAGGTTGCCACCGCCCGGTTGCACATGAGTGCGCACGGTGTGGTCGAGTCCTATCTCGCCGGAGTGCCGGTGAGCTCGGACGTGCTGACCCCCGGCTTCTCCAGCTTCGAGTGGCGGCTGCGCTACCGGACGTACGACGTCGCGAGTGCCCTGCAGTCTGCCGCGCACGGCGGCGACGCCGTGGTGCTGGGCCTCGAGGTCGGGCACGGCTGGTATCGGGGCCGGCTGGGCTGGACGAACGAGCGCGCCGTCTACGGCGACCGAGCCGGTGCGATCGCCCAGCTCGAGATCACGTACGTCGACGGACACACCCAGCGCATCGTCACCGACGGTTCCTGGACCGCGGGACCGTCCGCCGTGCTGGCCGACGACCTCTACGACGGCCAGACGATCGACGCCCGACTCCGCGACGGGGCCTGGCTGCGTCCCGGCTTCGACGACCCGGCCTGGACCCCTGCGGACATCCGTACCGAAGCCGACCTGTCGGTGCTGACGCCCTATGTCGGTCCGTCTGTCGTTCGGCAGGAAGAGCTTCCGCCCGTTGCGGTATGGACCTCACCGAGCGGCAAGACGCTGGTCGACTTCGGGCAGAACCTGGTCGGCTGGGTCAAGGTCACGACGCAGGGCGAAGCCGGGTCGAGGATCACCGTCCGCCACGCCGAGGTGATCGAGCACTCCGAGCTCGGCGCCCGCCCGCTCCGGTCCGCGGCTGCGACCGACACGTTCATCTGCAGCGGGGGCGACGACGTCTTCGAGCCGACGATGACTTTCCATGGCTTCCGCTACGTCGAGGTCAGCGGACTGGAGGAGCCGATCACGGCCGACAACCTGGTCGCCGTCGTGGTCAGCTCCGACCTCGACCGGATCGGCACCTTCGCCTGCTCGGACGAGCTCGTCAACCAGCTGCACAGCAACGTCGTCTGGAGTCAGCGGGGGAACTTCCTGGATCTACCGACAGACTGTCCGCAGCGTGACGAGCGTCTGGGCTGGACCGGCGACATCGCCGTCTTCGCGCCCACTGCTGCCTACCTGTTCGATGTGTCGGCCTTCCTGCGCGACTGGCTGCTCGACCTCGAGGTCGAGACCGTGGACGGGAACGGCACGGTGCCGCTGATCGTGCCGAACGTGCTGAAGCTGCTCGACAAGAAGCCTGGCTGGCCCCTGGACGCTCCGACCGCGATCTGGGGTGACGCGGCTGTCTGGGTGCCTTGGGCACTGTGGGAGGCGTACGGCGATCAGGAGATCCTCCAGCAGTGCTACTCCTCGATGGCCCTGCACGTACGCACGTGTGCCGGCTTGGTCTCCGCCAACGGTCTGTGGGACACCGGCTTCCAGCTCGGCGACTGGCTGGACCCGACGGCTCCACCGGAGAACCCGTTCCTGGCCAAGGCCGACAAGTACGTCGTCGCCACCGCCTGCCTCTTCCGCAGCGCCGCCCTGACCGCAGCCAGCGCGCGGGTGCTCGGGCTGGCCGAGGACGAGGCCGAGTTCTCCGGGCTGGCCGAGCGGACCCGGACAGCCTTCAACGCGCACTACGTGAGTGGCGACGGGCTCATCGCGAGCGACGCCGTCACCGTCTACGCCATGGCCATCGCCTTCGGGCTGCTCGACGCCGGAACGGAGCAGCGCGCCGGCGACCGACTCGCCGAGCTGGTGACCGAAAACGGCTTCACGATCGCCACCGGGTTCGCCGGCACTCCGTACGTGACGGACGCCCTGACCGCGACCGGTCACGTCGGCGAGGCCTACCGGCTGCTGCTGCAGACCGAGAACCCCTCCTGGTTGTATCCGGTGACCATGGGGGCGACGACGATCTGGGAGCGCTGGGACTCCATGCTCCCGGACGGCACCATCAACCCGGGCCAGATGACCAGCTTCAACCACTACGCGCTCGGGTCGGTGGCGGACTGGCTGCACCGCACTGTCGCCGGGCTGGCTCCGGCCCAGCCCGGCTATCGACGAGTGCGCGTCGCACCGCGGATCGGTGGCGGACTGACCTGGGCGCGCGCCTCGCTGCGGACCGCGCGCGGAGAGATAGCCGTCGGGTGGCGCCTGGTCGACGACGAGCTCGAGCTGCAGGTGCGACTGCCGGACGGAGTCGAGGCCGACGTCGACCTGCCGGGCGCACCGACGACGCTCGGCTCGGGCGAGCACCTGCTGCATCTTCCCGCACCCACAACTTCCATGATCACGGCGGGCGCTTTTCCCTGAGTCGCGTCAGCCAAGATCAGCAACAACGACAGGAGACACGTCGATGATCGACAACGAAGTGCTCGACGTACTGGCCCGGCAGGCGATCGAGCTCCCCTCGTGGGCGTTCGGCAACTCGGGCACGCGGTTCAAGGTGTTCGCCACCGCCGGCACGCCGCGGACAGTGCAGGAGAAGCTCGCCGATGCGGCGACGGTGCACGAGCTCACCGGGCTGGCGCCGACGGTGGCACTGCACATTCCGTGGGACAAGGTCGACGACTACGCAGCACTGCGCCAGTTCGCCGAGGACCTCGGGGTGGGGCTGGGGACGATCAACTCGAACACGTTCCAGGACGACATCTACAAGTTCGGTTCGCTCACGCACGTCGACGACTCGGTGCGGCAGAAGGCGATCGACCACCACTACGAGTGCATCGAGATCATGAACCAGACCGGCTCGCAGGATCTGAAGATCTGGCTGGCCGACGGCACGAACTACCCGGGGCAAGGCGACATCCGCGGTCGGCAGGACCGGCTGGCCGACAGCCTGGCGACGATCTACGAGCGGCTCTCAGACGAGCAGCGGCTGGTGCTGGAGTACAAGTTCTTCGAGCCGGCGTTCTACCACACCGACGTGCCGGACTGGGGCACCTCGTACGCGCAGGTGAGCGCGCTCGGTGATCGCGCGATGGTGTGCCTGGACACCGGTCACCACGCTCCCGGCACCAACATCGAGTTCATCGTGGCCCAGTTGCTGCGCCTGCAGAAGCTGGGGTCCTTCGACTTCAACTCCCGCTTCTACGCCGACGACGACCTGATCGTCGGGGCCGCCGATCCGTTCCAGCTGTTCCGGATCCTGTACGAGGTGATCCGCGGTGGTGGTCTGGAGCCGGGGTCACCGGTGGCTTTCATGCTGGATCAGTGCCACAACGTGGAGGACAAGATCCCGGGGCAGATCCGTTCGGTGCTGAACGTGCAAGAGATGACGGCGCGGGCTCTGCTGGTGGACACGTCGGCTCTTGTTGCTGCTCAGGCTGCGGGAGATGTGTTGACGGCTAACGCTGTCTTCATGGACGCGTTCTATACGGATGTGCGACGTGATCTTGCTGACTGGCGGGAGTCGCGGGGGCTGGCTGGTGATCCGATGGCTGCTTATGCAGAGTCGGGGTATCAGAAGAGGATCGAGGCTGAGCGGGTTGGAGGGCAGCAGGCTGGGTGGGGGGCCTGAGCCGCTGTGCTTGGGTCGGGTTCGGCGCAGGATCTCCAGGGGTCGTTCGGGGCAACCATCCGCGCTCCGCAAGCTCCGCGCTCCCGCCAGGCGTGGGTCGGCGAATGGGTTTTGGAGGTCGCTCGGGACAACCATCCGCACCTCCGCAAGCTCCGGTGCTCCCGCCAGACCCATCCACGTCCCTCCGCGACCCCCAGAACCCATTCGCCTCGGGTGACTCGTTCAGGTCGCCCGAGTTCGCACGTACTAGACAAGGAAGATGTCGAACATCATGGCCGCTAATCCAACTGTTGCTGAGCTGATTGCTCGGTCGAACCGCTTGGGGTCGGACCCCAAGAACACGAACTATGCCGGGGGGAACACGTCGGCGAAGGGGAGTGAGATCGATCCGGTGACGGGGGAGGCCGTCGAGCTGGTGTGGGTCAAGGGATCCGGTGGGGATCTCGGGACTTTGAAGGCAGAGGGGTTGGCGGTGCTGCGGCTGGATCGGCTGCAGGCGTTGGTCGACGTGTATCCCGGGGTGGAGCGGGAGGACGAGATGGTGGCGGCCTTCGACTACTGCCTGCATGGCAAGGGTGGGGCGGCGCCGAGTATCGACACGGCGATGCACGGGTTGGTGGATGCCGCGCATGTCGATCATCTGCATCCGGACTCGGGGATCGCGATCGCGACCGCGGCGGACGGGGAGCAGCTGACCAAGGCGATCTTCGGCGACAAGGTCACCTGGGTGCCGTGGCGCCGGCCGGGATTCCAGCTGGGCCTGGACATCGCCGAGATCAAGGAGGCCAACCCGCAGTCGGTGGGCTGCATCCTCGGTGGGCACGGGATCACGGCGTGGGGCGACACGTCGGAGGAGGCTGAGGCCAACTCGCTGTGGATCATCGACACCGCCGCGGCCTACATCGCCGAGCACAGCAAGGCGGAGCCGTTCGGGCCGGCGCTGGACGGCTACGGCGCCCTGCCCGTGGAAGAGCGGCGCGCCAAGGCGGCTGCTTTGGCGGCGACGTTGCGGTCGATCGCCTCGGCGGATGCGCCGATGGTCGGTCACTACAACGACGACGAGCGGGTGCTGGAGTTCCTGGCCAGCACCGAGCACCCGCGCCTCGCGGCGCTGGGCACCTCCTGCCCTGACCACTTCCTGCGGACCAAGGTGAAGCCGCTGGTGCTGGACCTGCCCGCCGACGCGAGTGTGGAGGACTCGATCGCCCGGCTGAAGGAGCTGCACGAGGCCTACCGGGCCGACTACCAGGGCTACTACGACCGCAACGCCGACGCCGACTCCCCGGCCATCCGCGGTGCCGACCCGGCGATCATCCTCATTCCGGGGGTCGGGATGTTCTCGTACGGGAAGAACAAGCAGACCGCGCGGGTGGCCGGCGAGTTCTACCTGAACGCGATCAACGTGATGCGCGGCGCGGAAGGGCTGTCCAACTACGCGCCGATCGATGAGGCGGAGAAGTTCCGGATCGAGTACTGGGCGCTGGAGGAGGCGAAGCTGCAACGGCTGCCGAAGCCGAAGCCGCTGGCGTCGCGGATCGCGCTGGTCACCGGCGCGGCCTCCGGGATCGGCAAGGCGATCGCCACCCGGCTCGCGGCGGAGGGCGCGTGCGTGGTGATCGCCGACCTCGACGCCGAGAAGGCACAGGCCGCTGCCGCGGAGATCGGCGGCTCCGATGTGGCGGTGGGGATCGCGGCGAACGTGACCGACGAGGACGCCGTGCAGGGCGCCGTCGACGCCACCGTGCTGGCCTTCGGCGGTCTCGACATCGTGATCAACAACGCCGGCCTGTCGCTGTCCAAGGCCTTGCTGGACACCACGGTCGCCGACTGGGACCTGCAGCACAACGTGATGGCCAAGGGCTCGTTCCTGGTCTCCCGGGCGGCAGCGAAGGTGCTGATCGAGCAGGGCCTGGGTGGTGACGTCGTCTACATCTCGTCCAAGAACTCGATCTTCGCCGGGCCGAACAACATCGCCTACTCCGCGACCAAGGCCGACCAGGCGCACCAGGTGCGGCTGCTGGCCGCCGAGCTGGGTGAGCACGGGGTGAAGGTCAACGGCATCAACCCCGATGGTGTGGTCCGCGGCTCCGGGATCTTCGCCGGCGGCTGGGGTGCGAAGCGCGCCGCGGTCTACGGCGTGGATGAGGAGGACCTGGGCAAGTACTACGCGCAGCGGACGCTGTTGAAGCGGGAAGTGCTGCCCGAGAACGTCGCCAACGCCGTCTTCGTGCTCTGCTCCGCCGACTTGTCACACACCACCGGTCTGCACATCCCGGTCGACGCCGGCGTCGCCGCCGCCTTCCTCCGCTGATGGACGCCGAGAAAGGTGCCCTGAGCTCGTTGGGTCTGAGAGCCGTGAGGTTGTCGGGTCTACGAGCCCTGAGCCTGTCGGAACTACGAGCCCTGAGCCTGTCGAAGGGCGACAGGGAGAGGGCATGAACGGCCCTTCGACGGGCTCAGGGCACGGTTCGGGCGGTTCGGGGGGCGGCCCTTCGACAGGCTCGGGGGGCGGCCCTTCGACAGGCTCAGGGCGCGTGTTCGCTGCCATCGACATCGGCGCTTCCAGTGGGCGCGTGGTCGCCGGGCTGGCCTCGGAGGACGCTCTCACCATCGAGGTGGTGCACCGGTTCGTCAACGGCATGCACACCAGTGATGGTCACCTGCGCTGGAACCTGTCCGGCCTCTTCGCCGAGGTGCTGGTCGGGTTGTCGGTGCTGGCCGACCGGTACGACGACGTGGTGAGCATCGGGATCGACACCTGGGCCGTGGACTATGGCCTGCTGGGTGGCGACGGCACCCTGCTGGCCGAGCCGATCGCCTACCGGGACAGTCGGACCGACGCGGTGATCAGCGAGGTCGACGGCGTGATCAGCCGGAAGCGTCAGTACAAGATCAACGGACTGCAGTTCCTGCCGTTCAACACGATCTACCAGCTGGCTGCCGAGCAGCGAGGCGACCTGTGGCCGCGGGTGGAGCACGCGGTGCTGCTGCCGGACCTGCTGGCCTACTGGCTGACCGGGGAGCTGCGGACGGAGATCACCAACGCGTCCACCACCGGCCTGCTGGACGCGAGGAGCCGATCATGGTCGGCCGAAGCGTTCGACGCCATTTCGCTGCGGCATGATCTCTTCCCGCCGTTGATCGAGCCCGGGGAGACCGTGGGGGCGATCACGACGGAGATCGCCGAGAGAACCGGTCTACCGGCGAGCACCGCTGTGGTGGCGGTCGGCTCGCACGACACAGCCTCGGCCGTGGTCGCGGTCCCGGCCGCGGACCGCGACGTCGCGTACGTGTCCTCGGGCACCTGGTCACTGGTCGGCGTCGAGCTCGATCAGCCGGTGATCACCGACGACAGCCGAGCCGCCAACTTCACCAACGAGGGGGGAGTCGACGCCCGGGTGCGCTTCCTCCGAAACGTCGGGGGCCTGTGGCTGTTGCAGGAGTCGCTGCGGAAGTGGTCGGCGGATGGCCTGGACACGGACCTGCCGACCCTGCTCGCCGGTGCGGCGGAGCAGCCGGCCGGCGGCCCGGTGATCGACGTCGACGACGACGCATTCATCGCCCCCGACGACATGCCCGCCCGGATCCAGCAGGCCTGTCGGGCGTCGGGCCAGTCGGTGCCCCGGGATCAGGCCGCGATCGTGCGCTGCATCATGGACTCGCTGGCGGAGGCGTACGCCCGGACGGTCGCCCAGGCAGAACAGCTCACCGGCCGAACCGTGCGAATCATCCACGTCGTGGGCGGAGGTTCGCAGAACGACCTGCTGTGCCGACTCACCGCCGAGCGCGCGGGAAGGCCCGTACTGGCCGGACCGGCCGAGGCGACCGCGCTCGGCAACGTGATCGTCCAGGCGAGGACCGCTGGTGCGGTCGAGGGTGTGCTGGAGAACCTGCGCGCCGGCCTCCGCAACCAGCTGGCGCTGCGGCGCTACGAGCCTGTCACCGGCACCGATGGACCCTGAGTCGTACTGGCCGACACCGAGCCGACCGTCGACTCGCGCACGATCAGCTCGGGTTGGAACACGACTTCACGCGGCTCGGCACCGTCGGCTCCGTGGGCTGGGTACGGACTGATCTGCTCGACCAGCAGCTCGACGGCGGTCTTGCCGATCAGCACCGATGGCTGCCGGATGGAGGTCAGGGGGACGACGGTCGCCGAGGCGAAGTCGATGTCGTCGTAGCCGACCAGCCTCAGGTCGTCGGGCACTCGGAGGCGGGCGAGCATGGTCAACGACTGCAGCACCCCCACCGCCAGCAGGTCGTTGGCGCAGAAGGCGCCGTCGGGCCGCTTCGAGGGCGGCCGGTTGACGATGCTGTGGCCGGCCTCCCGGCCCTGGTGCACGCCCAGGCCGTCGTGCAGCAGCACCTCCAGCTGGACGTCAGGGTGCGCAGCACAGGCCTGGTTGGCCCCGTGCAGTCGGTCGGCCACCTGCTTGATGCTCACCGGCCCGCCTATGAAGGCGATGTGCTTGCAGCCCTGGTCGATCAGGTGCGACACGGCCAGGAAGCCACCGGCGACGTCGTCCACCGACACCGACGAGAACTGCCGGCCCTCGGCCTTGCGATCCACCAGCACGGTGATGATTCCGCGCTCCTTCAGCCGCTCCAGCCGGTCCCCGATGCTGCCCAGCGGGGAGACGAGGAGTCCCTGCACCCGCTGCTGGACGAACAGGTCCAGGTAGCTCGACTCACGCTCGGGAGAGTCGTCGCTGTTGGCCAGCAGCACCGACAGGCCGTGCTGGGCCGCTTGCTGCTCCGCGCCACGGGCGACGTCGGTGAAGAAGGGGTTGCGGACGTCGAGCAGGATGAAGCCGATCGAGTTGCTCCGGCCCGCCTTGAGCTGCCGGGCCGCGTCGTTGCGGACGAAGCCGAGGTCGTCGATGGCTGCCTGTACCCGCTCCCGGGTGGCCGGGGCCACCTTCTCCGGCCGGTTCAGCACGTTGGACACCGTGCCGAGGGCGACGCCGGCTCGCTCGGCGACATCACGGATGCTGACTTGGGGCACGAACGAAATCATGTCACGGCAGACGCGTGAAGCGTTCCATCACGGTGCCGGCGCTTCACGGCGGCTCGAACCACCACCAGTTCGAGGGCACTAGGGTTGGGTCACGCTCACTCGGGAGGTCAACATCAAGGCCAGCAAGGATGCCCAGCAGTTGTTGCTGCAGGTCCAGACGCTCGACAGCGCCCTCATGCAGCTGGTCCATCGCCGGCGGACACTTCCCGAGCTCGGTGAGCTGCAGCGCCTGGCCATCGAGCAGGAAGAGCTGGACGACGCGCTGGTGGCGGCCGAGACCGCAGTCAGCGACCTGGAGGCCGACCAGGCGAGAGCCGAGGCGGACCTGGAGCCCGTCCGTGAGCGGCTGGCTCGCAACCGGAAGCGGATCGCCGACGGGACCGTGCCGGACCCCAAGGCCCTCAACTCGATGATCGAGGAGGTCGCACACCTCGAAAAGCGGATCTCCGATCTCGAGGATGCCGAGCTGGAGGTGATGGAGGCGCTGGAGGAGGCGACGGCCACGCGTGATCGACGGCGTACCGAGGCGGCGGCGCTGGCCGAGCGGGAGAGCGATCTGACTGCGCGCCGGGACGTGCAGCTCGGCATCATCGACGCCGAGGTCGCCGAGCGACGACAGGGTCGGGAGCTGCTCGTGCCCCAGCTGCCGGCTGATCTGCTCACCCTCTACAGCAGGATCGCCGGCTCGCACAGTGGTGTCGGCGCGGCCGAGCTGGTCCAACGACGCTGTACCGGCTGTCGGCTGGAGATCAACGCGGCCGATCTGCGCACCTTCATCGCCGCGGCCGAGGACGAGGTGCTGCGTTGCGAGGAGTGCGGCCGCATCCTGATCCGTACCGAGCAGTCCGGCATCTGACACCTGTACTGCGCTCCCGAGCTGTCAGCGTCGGAAGCCCCTGGAGTCACGACCACAGGCCCTGACGCCTCGACGAGTGGGTAGGTTTCCCACCATGCCAGCCCGCATCGTCGCCCTGCCGGCCGCTCCGTCGACGCTCGCGCCGACGACACTGGCGGAGGCGCTCGCCGAGCTGCGCAGCCGGCTGGAGATCCCCGACGACTTCCCAGCCGACGTCGCAGCCGCGGCGGCTGCGGCCGCCGAGGCTGCTCGACTGCCCGACCTGGACCGGACCGACCTCGAGCTCATCACCATCGACCCGCCGGGCGCCCAGGATCTCGACCAGGCCCTGCACCTGGCTCGATCCGACGGTGGCTACCTGGTCTCGTACGCGATCGCCGACGTCGCCGCCTTCGTCACGTCCGGCGACCCCGTCGACCTGGAGGCTCGGCGACGGGGTCTGACCCTCTACGCTCCGGACACCCGGTCGCGGTTGCACCCGGCCGTTCTGAGCGAGGGAGCGGCGAGCCTGCTGCCTGAGGTGACCCGGCCGGCCCTGCTGTGGTCGCTGCGCCTCGACGACGCCGGCGAGCTGCTGGAAACCGATGTCCGACGAGCCCTGGTCCGCAGCCGAGAGCAGCTGTCGTACGAGCAGGCCCAGGCGGAGCTGGATGGCGGCCAACCCCGCGAGACGCTCGCGCTGCTGGTCGAGGTCGGCAGGTTGCGGGAAGAACGCGAGCGTGACCGTGGCGGGGTGAGCCTGCAGATCCCGTCGCAGGAGATCCAGGTCGACGCTGCCGGCCGCTACTCCCTGACCTACCGCGCGACGCTGGCCGTCGAGGACTACAACGCGCAGATCTCGCTGCTCACCGGTGCCGCTGCGGCCCGGTTGATGCTCGACGGACGGATCGGCATCCTGCGCACCCTGCCTCCCGCAGATCCTGGGGCCTTGCGTCGGTTGCGCCGCACTGCGCGGGCGCTGCAGATCGCCTGGCCGGACGACCAGGACTACCCCGAGTTCGTTCGCAGCCTGGATCCGGCGGTGCCGGCCCACGCCGCGATGCTGAACGCCTGCACCGAGCTGTTCCGTGGTGCGGGGTACGAGGCCTTCGACGGGGAGCGTCCCGAGCACAGCCGGCACGCTGCCTTGGCGATCGAGTACGCCCACGTCACCGCGCCGCTGCGGCGGCTGGTCGACCGGTTCACCGGTGAGGTCTGCGTCGCGCTGTGCGCCGGGGAGCCGGTCCCGGACTGGACGCGGTCGGCCCTGCCTGGTCTGCCGGACCTGATGGCGGCCGCGGAGTCGCGGGCCAAGAAGTACGAGCGGGCGATCATCGACCTGGTCGAGGTGTCCCTCTTGCACGATCGCGTGGGCGACACGTTCACCGGGTCCGTGATCGACATCGAATCCGATGGCCGCAAGGGAGTGGTCATGGTCGCCGATCCGGCTGTTCAGGGCCGGGTGCGAGGCGATCAGCTGCTGCTGGGCAGCGAGGTTCGCCTGCGACTGACCTCGGCCGACTGGGAGAGCGGACGCGTGGAGTTCGAGGTCGTCTGACCGACGTTGCCTCTCACTTCGGGGTTACGCGACGGCGGGAGCACGTGTCACACTTGGGCAACGACTCGTTCGGGACGACTCGTTGCCGTACTGACTCGGGGGATACCAGCGGAGGTCCGCCCCGGACCACCGCAGAGGAGACCTGCGATGTCCAGAAGCGAGCTTCGGGTCGAGAGCCCTGAGCCGCGCCGAGGCGGGTTGCGCGCCTACCTGCGCCGCTTCTTCACCTGCTGGGTCTCCGAGGACCCGACGCCGACGTACTCGGCGCTGGATCGGTCCGACGGCCTGGATCAGGACCCCGATCCCGTCTGCCAGCCCGTGGTGCAGGTGCCCGAGTCGGGTGAGGTGGTCGACCACATCCGCAGCGCCGACCGGACGCGGAGCGCCGTCGTAGGCCGCAGCCGCCACTGACGTCAGGCATGGGGGGACGAGCCGGCCTGTAAGCCGGATTCTGTGCTCGGGCCGAAGCCCGGGCGGCGGTCATCCATCTGCGACACCCGTCGCCGGGTGCCTGGTGCGATCTACCCGAGAGCTCGGGCGAGCAGCCCTCGAACGCTCCCGCGGCGCCCGAAGGCACCTTCTTGATCTTGCTCCGGGTGGGGTTTACCGAGCCACCCCGGTCGCCCGGGGTGCTGGTGGTCTCTTACACCACCGTTTCACCCTTGCCCGCACCGCGCGGCCCCGAAGGGCCTTGCGGCCGTTGGCGGTCTGTTCTCTGTGGCACTGTCCCGCAGGTCGCCCTGGGTGGGTGTTGCCCACCGCCTCGCCCTGTGGAGTCCGGACCTTCCTCGACGGGTACGTGACCCGCCGCGGCCGCCCGGCCGGCTCGTCCGCGGCACCAGGGTAGCGGCGCCTCCGGAGGCTCCGCCTACTGTGCCGCCCCGTGGGTGCGCACGAGGTGGTCGCGGTCCTGGCGCTGGCCGCCATGGTCGGCACCGTGCTCGCCACCCGCGCGCCCCTCGCCGAGCTCGTGGTCGGCACCCTCGCGGCCGGTGCCGTCCTCCTCACCGGCGCCGTCGACACCACCGCAACCGAGCACGAGCTGCACGCGATGACGCCCGTGGTCGTGTTCCTGGTCGCCGTGCTCGTGCTTGGCGACGCGGCGGCGTCGCTCGGCCTGTTCCGCGGCCTCGGCTCCCACCTCGGCAGCGCGGCGCGCGGACGTCCGGACCGGATGCTGGGTGCGACGTTCGTCGGCGCCTCGTCCACCACGGCGGTGCTGAGCCTGGACGCGACCGTCGTGCTGCTCACCCCGGTGGTCACCACCGCCGCCGAGCACCAGGACCTGCCGGCGCGGCCGCACCAGGTCGCGTGCGCCCGGCTGGCCAACTCCGCCTCGGTGCTGCTTCCCGTCTCCAACCTCACCAACCTGCTCGTGTTCGGTGCGACCGGGTTGTCGTTCCTCGGGTTCGCGGCCGCGACCGCCCCGGTCTGGGTGGTGGCGCTGCTCGGCGAGTACGCGATCCTGCGGCTGTGGTTCCGGCGGGTGCTGCGCACCCAGGGGCATGACGACCCGGCTCCGGCGACCCGGATCCCCCGGCTCCCGCTGCTGGTGGTCGGTGCGGTGCTCGCCGCGTTCGTTGTCACCTCGCCGTTCGGCGTCGACCCCGCCTGGGTGGCCGCGGCCGGTGCCGTGGTGCTCGCCGCTGTTGCCGTGAACCGCGGTGTCGCCGGGTGGCGGCACACGGTGCTCGCCGCCCAGCTGCCGTTCGCCTGGTTCGTGCTGTGCTGGGCGGTCGTCGTCGCCGCGGTCGGCAGCACCAGCATCGGCACCGCGGTGCGGTCTGCGGTGCCGGACGACACCAACCTCGGGTCGTTGCTGGTCATC
>DASQLI010000163.1:0-9644 GCA_035630075.1 Microlunatus sp. | reverse complement strand
TTCCGCGGCGCCCCGATCTCGCCGTACCTGTTGACCTACGTCGTGAATCCGACCGCACTCCTGCTCGTCGCCGGCGCCGTGGGCTGGCTCCTCGCCGCCGCCGCCAGACCGGTGGCCTACCTCACGCTGCTGCCCACGGTGGTCGTGTTCGCCCTGGTCCCGATGCTCATCCGACTCGACCTACCATCCCCGCTGGTCACGAGCGCGACGCTCGGCCTGTCGCTGGTCATCGCCGTCGCCGTGCTGGTCGCGTCGAAACCCTCCCGGCCCTGATGCCAGTCCCGGAGAAGGCGCAGACACACGTGATCAGGGCGGCAGCCGAAGGTGTGTCTGCTCCTTCTCGATTCGCCTGTGGATAGCGCTCCACGCGAGAACCCGCGATGTCAGGCTGCCTGCCATGACGAGATTCGCGAACGACCGCGAGAGCTGTCAGCTCGCCGCGTCCGTCGCGAGCTGGTCGCGACGAGGAGTCACACGAGCAACCCTGGGAGGTCCGCAGTTCTCTCGCACCACGTACGGTTTCTACCGTCGTGCCGGCTCGGAGGAGACATCGGCGCAGCGGATCCTGGATGCGGTTGCCGGTCTACCGGAGGGCGCTTGGATCGCCGGCTGGGCCGCGGCGTACGTGCGGGGGGTCGACGCCCTCGACGGGCTCGACGACCACACCATGGCTCCGCTGAGGGTGCCGGTCCTACTGCCGCCCGGCCAACGGCGTAGGTCCACCAACGGCATCGAGTACCGCCAGAGCACCCGTCGGGTCAGGGGTCAGCGGATCGAGGGCATCCCGGTGACCACGATCGCGCGGACCACCCTGGATCTCGCGCTGCTGGCGTCCGACGTCTCCGAGGCGGTCGTCGGCCTGGACGCGGTGCTCGGCGCCCGACTTCTCACCTACCCGCAGCTCCAGCGACTGGCCGGCAAGCTGCCGAGCCGCCGGGGCGTCCAGCAGGCACGCCGAGCCTTGGAGCTGGCTCGGGTCGGGGTGGCCAGCACCTGGGAGTCGCGGCTGCGGGTGTTCGCAGCAGTTGAGCTGGGTTGGCTGAATCTGGAGCCGAACCGAGCGGTCTTCGATGGTCGCGGGCAGCTGCTCGGCGTCCCGGACCTGCTCGACGTCGAGGCAGGACTGGTTCTCGAATATGACGGCGCCAGGTGGCGCGCGGAACGCTCGGCCGGACACCGTGATCGAGCGCAGCACCGGGAGGACAACGCTCGGGAGGAGCTGCTGGAACGGGCTGGGCTGGTGGTGGTGCGGGTTGAGAAGGACGATCTGACCCGCTTCCGGCCCCGACTTGCCGAACGGCTCCGTGCTGCCCGGGAAGACGGGATGCGCCGAGACCGTACCCGCGACCGGTGGACGCTCGACGAGCCCGAGTGGTGGGTCGGGCTGCCTGCCTGAGGCGATGCTCGAGAAGGCGCAGACACACCTGATCAGCGCGCAGATGGGTGTGTCTGCTCCTTCTCGAACCCGCGCTCCGTTGGGGCCTTGCGCTCAGAACAGCGCCTCAGAACAGCGCGGTCATCAGGTCTCGACGGGCCTTGAGCACCCGAGGATCGGCGTTGCCGACGGTCTCGAACAGCTCGAGCAGCCGCTTGCGGGCCTGGTCGCGCTCGTCACCGGAGCGGGCCTTCACCTGGCCGATCAGCCGGGTGAAGGCGTCCTCCACCCGACCCGAGGCCAGCTCCAGGTCGGCGGCGTCCAGGTGCACAGGCAGTGGCGCGGTCGCGCTGGAGGCGGCCAGCATGACCACCTGGGCGTCCAGCTTGGAGGCCCGGACCAGTAATCCCGCCTGGGCCTTGCCCGCCTTGGCCTCGGCATCGGCCGGGTTGGCCTGCAGCAGTTTGTCGAACTCGGCCTCGGCAGCGGCGAAGTCGCCCCGCTCCAGGGCGGCGTCCGCCTCGGCGAACCGTGGGTCGGGACCGGGCTCGGAGTCCACGGTCTCCTCGGCCGCAGCGCCCAACGGCTCCGCCCGGCCGACGATGCCGTTGGTGACTGCCGCCTTGAGCACCGAGTCGATCACCGGCCCCAGCTGCTCGGCCGGCACCGCCCCCTGGAACAGCGGGGCCAGCTGGCCGCCGATCAGGGCGACGACCGTCGGTACGGCCTGGAGGCCGATCGCGCCGGCGATCTGCTGCGCGGTGTCGATGTCGAGCCGGCCCAGCAGGAACTTGCCGTCGGATGAGCTCGCCACGTCGGCCAGTGCGGTCGACAGCTCCTGACTACCCGCCGTCGCTCGGCTGCTGGAGTAGAACTCCACGATCACCGGGTACTGCATCGAGGCCCGGATCGCCACGGACTCGAACGTCTGCTCGGTCAGCTCCACCACGTAGGAACCCCCACCGGCGGTTCGCCCGCCGGCACCTGTGGGAATGCCCGCCGAGGGCGGCGGTTGCTTGGCCTTCTGAGCGAGCTGGGAGAGATCGACGGCACCGTGGCGGCTGAAGCTGGACGTACTCATGGGTCCATCCTGTCAAAGGTTCCAAGGCCGGTGACGCGCGCTGACGCCACCTGGGCAGAATGACCCCCATGGCTCACCCCCGCGCCGGCCAGCCGGCCCGCCCCGAAGACCTGATCGACGTCGACGCTGTGCTGAGCGCCTACTACGACCTCGCACCGGATCCGAGCGACCCGGATCAGCAGGTCGTCTTCGGAACCTCCGGGCACCGCGGCTCCAGTCTGGACACCGCCTTCAACGAGAACCACATCGCCGCGACCACCCAGGCGATCGTGGAGTACCGCGCCGGTCAGGGCATCTCCGGGCCGCTCTACATCGGCAAGGACACCCACGCCCTGTCGCTGCCTGCCTGGAAGACCGCGATCGAGGTGCTGGTCGCCAACGGGGTCAGTGTGTTCTCCGAGGCCGAGCAGGACTACACGCCGACCCCCGCGGTGTCGCGCGCCATCGTCGTGCACAACGCAGGCGGCCCTTCGACAGGCTCAGGGCACGATTCGACAGGCTCAGGGCACGATTCGACAGGCTCAGGGCACGGTTCGACAGGTTCAGGCCCTTCGACAGGCTCAGGGCACGGGTCGGCCGACGGCATCGTGGTGACCCCGTCGCACAACCCGCCCCGGGACGGCGGGTTCAAGTACAACCCGCCGCACGGTGGCCCGGCCGACACCGACGCGACCTCCTGGATCGCGGCCCGGGCCAATCAGCTGCTGGCCGACATGTCCGAGGTGCAGCGGATCCCGTTCGAGCGCGCGTACCGAGAGGTCACCCGGTTCGACTATCTCGGGCGGTACTGCGAGGACCTGGTCAACGCGCTCGACCTGCACGCCATCCGGGACGCCGGCGTGCACATCGGCGCCGACCCGCTCGGCGGCGCCAGCGTCCAGTACTGGGCCTACATCGCCGAGCACCTCGGTTTCGATCTCACTGTGGTGAACCCGAAGGTCGATCCGCAGTGGTCATTCATGACGTTGGACACCGACGGCAAGATCCGGATGGACTGCTCGTCGCCCAACGCGATGGCCAGCCTGATCACGAACAAGGACGCGTACGACATCTCCACCGGCAACGACGCCGACTCCGATCGGCACGGCATCGTCACCCCCGACTCCGGCCTGATGAATCCCAACGCCTACCTGGCCGTCGCCATCCAGTACCTGTACGCCCACCGCGACGGCTGGAACCCGGACGCCGGCATCGGCAAGACCCTGGTGTCCTCCTCGATGATCAACCGGGTAGCGGAGGACCTCGGTCGCACGCTGGTCGAGGTGCCGGTCGGATTCAAGTGGTTCGTCCCCGGCCTGCGCACCGGTGAGATCGGCTTCGGCGGCGAGGAGTCGGCCGGTGCGTCGTTCCTCACGCTCGCGGGGAGGACCTGGACCACGGACAAGGACGGCATCCTGCTGGCCCTGCTGGCCAGCGAGATCAAGGCGGTCACCGGCAGCTCCCCGAGTCAGCTGTACGCCGAGCTCACCGCCAAGCACGGCGCTCCCGCGTACGCCCGGGTGGACGCCCCGGCCAACCGCGACCAGAAGGCCAAGCTGGCCAAGCTCGACCCGTCGGCCGTCTCGGCCACTGAGCTGGCCGGTGAGCCGATCACCGCCAAGCTGACCAACGCACCGGGCAACGGAGCGGCGATCGGTGGTCTGAAGGTGACGACCGAGTCGGCCTGGTTCGCCGCTCGACCGTCTGGCACCGAGGACGTGTACAAGATCTACGCCGAGTCCTTCCGCGGGCCGGAGCACCTCGCCCAGGTCCAGGAGGCGGCCCGCGAGGTGGTCTCCGAGGCGCTCGGCTGAACCGTTACAGAGGCGGGGCATGCTACCCGACTCGGCAAGTGACGGATTCGGGTGACCAACATGAACAGTGGGTGAATCAATCCCTGGATGTCCACTCCTGGTTGGATTTCAGCGGTTTCTCAGCCCCACCATTGTCTCTGTGACCGAAGCGTTGTTCATCCTCGTTGTGGTCGTCGTGACCGCACTGGCGTTCGACTTCACCAACGGCTTCCACGACACCGGTAACGCGATGGCCACGTCCATCGCCACCGGCGCCCTGCAGCCCAAGAACGCCGTCATTCTCTCGGCCGTGCTCAACCTGGTCGGTGCCTTCCTCTCCATCGAGGTGGCTCTGACGGTCAGCAACAAGATCATCTCGATTCAGGACAGCAGCGGGGCGCCGGTCGAATCGCTGATGGGTGTGCCCATTCTGACGATCGTGTTCGCCGGCCTGGTGGGCGGCATCCTCTGGAACCTGACCACCTGGTTGCTGGGCCTGCCGTCCTCGTCCTCGCACGCTCTGTTCGGTGGACTGATCGGCTCGGCCATCGCCGCCCTCGGTTTCGGCGGGGTGAAGTGGGACGGTGTGATCAGCTCGATCCTGGTGCCGGCCTTCTTCGCACCGCTGGTGGCCGGCCTGGTCGCCGGCATCGGCACCTGGCTGGTCTACCGCATCGTGACCAAGATCCCTGAGGCCCGTCGAGACGCCGGGTTCCGCTGGGGCCAGATCGGCTCGGCGTCGCTGGTGTCGCTGGCCCATGGCACCAACGACGCCCAGAAGACGATGGGTGTCATCACCCTCTCCCTGATCGCGTACGGCAGCTGGACGAGCACCGACTCCATCCCGTTCTGGGTCAAGGCGTCCTGCGCCGTGGCCATCGCCGCGGGCACCTGGCTCGGTGGCTGGCGGGTCATCCGCACCCTGGGCAAGGGTCTGGTGGAGATCCACTCGCCGCAGGGGATGGCCGCCGAGACCGCCTCGGCCGCCATCATCTTGTCGTCCAGTCACCTGGGCATGGCGCTGTCCACCACGCAGGTCGCGACCGGCTCCATCCTGGGCTCCGGTGTCGGCAAGCGGGGTGCCGAGGTGCGCTGGAGCGTTGCCGGCCGGATGGTTGTGGCCTGGGTGACGACGTTGCCCGCGGCCGGTCTGGTCGGAGCGGTGTGCTGGTTCATGGCCGACCGCATCGGTGGTGCCGCCGGCGTGGCCATCGTGTTCGCTCTGCTGGTCGCCGCCTCCACCTGGATGTGGATGCGCTCCAAGAAGACCGCCATCAACCCCGACAACGTCAACGCCGAGTGGGAGGGTCACCTGGCCGTCACCGAGCAGGCGACGCCCGCCGAGCGGGTCAGCGCCGGTACCGCCGAGAGGAACTGAGCACCGTGGACATCTTTCTCAAGGCATTCAGTGCGCTGTGGCAGGTGCTCGCCGTCGGGCTGTTGCTCGGTGCGGGTATTCCCGCCGTCTTCTCGCTGGGGATGCGCTCGCTCGACACCGGTCGGGTGCCGGCACCCGCCGGTGCTGCCCACGTGAGCACCGACGGCACCGTGGCCAGCACCGGTGGCAAGATCGGTGCGGGCATCTGCTTCGGCCTGTGCGTGCTGGCCGTGCTGTTCGGCATCGTGGTCATCATCTTCGGCAAGCAGCTGTTCAGCTGAGCCGGTCACTAGACTCTGACGAATGGCTCTGCCCGGATTCCTCGGCTCGATCGTGAGCTGGCTGCGGGCCGGTTACCCCGAGGGGGTGCCGGCTACCGACTACATCCCCCTGGTGGCCGTGCTGGCCCGTCGGCTCAGCAACGACGAGGTTCGGGCGGTCGTGAACGAGCTGATCAGCAGCGGTCAGCTGCCGGTCGACGACATCGACATCGGCACCGTGATCACCAAGGTGACCGACGAGCTTCCTCGGGACGAGGACATCAACCGCGTCCGGGACAAGCTCAGCGGTCACGGGTGGCCGCTGGCCGAGCCGCGAGCTAGCTGACGGAGATCTGAGCGACAGGCCGCCGGTCGGGCCGCTTGGCGGCGAGGCCGATCGCGGCTCCGCCGGCAGCCATCGCCGTCCAGACGGCGACGTAGCCGCCGAGGAACTCCGGCCGGAGGAGATCCAGCACCGCAGCCTGCCACGAGGGCGGGATGGCGTCGCCGGTCGTGAGGTAGCCGCCGCCGGGCCGGGCCCAGACGACCGCCTCCGGGATGCCGACCGCGAGCAGTGCCACCAGCGAGGCCAGCCCTGCCAGGAACGTGGTCTGCAGCGCCGAGCCGAAGGATCGCGTACGCCAGGCGGTGACCAACGCGACGATGGCGAGCAGCAGCCCCGGCACGACCACCCAGAAGCCGAGGATCCCGCCCGCGCCGTGGGCCAGCGACCAGCGCGAGGCCGCGAACGTACCGGCCGCGACGACGACCGCCAGGCTGAGCACCCACCAGACCGTCTCCCGCGGTGGGCTCGACCACAGGGCTGCCCGCGCGCCACCGAGGGCGAAGGACCGGCGTTCGGCGGGCGGTTCGATGGCCGCGAGCTCGGCTCGCAGGGCCGCGCCCCAGGAGCAGCGGTGGACGGGCAGCTGCGCGGTGGCGAGGTCGAGCAGCCGCTGCCAGGCGTCACGGGTGGTGGCCGGCACAGCCCGTCGACGAGCTCCGAGCGCTGCCCCCAGCACGGGCCAAGGCAGCGCGCACACCAGGATGGTGAGGCAGACCTCGAACGGGATCAACAGCTGGGCGGGTTCGAGGTGGGACACGGAGGCGAAGGCACCCGGCGACTGTGCGTACGCGGCCCGGAGCGGCAGGTGTGCCACGAGCGTCCCGCCGACGATGGCGGCCAGCAGCAGGACACCGGCTACCCCACCTGCCGCGAAGCCGCGGAAGTGGGCGACGCAGGCGCCGGCCAGTCCGACCAGCAACGTGCCCAGTACGCCCACCAGCACGCCGAGGGTGACGAACAGCAGCGCGATGTCAGCGCCCCAGCGCGCTCCCTCCGGCAGCGCAAGGAGATAGAGCTGCTCGAGCGCCGCGGTGAGAGCCGCGGAGCCGACGGCCACCGCGAGCAGCGCGGGCCACACCGGACGAGCCAGGGCGTCCGGCCAGACGTTCAGCATCCGACGGGCGACCGACCGCGCCCCCTCGCGCCGAAGGGCGCCGGCCAACCGGACGACCAGCACCACGAGCGCGATCGCCACCAGCATGCCGGCAACCGGTACTCCTGCGAAGACGGACATCCTGGTCTGCCGATCTCAGACGATTCGGGGTACCTCGGTGGCGACCGAGCGCACCCGCCGGGGTTCAGGTGCCGCAGCGCGCTGCACTGCGTCGGAGGCGAGGTGAGCGCCCGCCCGGGTGAGCCGGTACAGGTGCCGGGCGGGTCTCCCGCGCGGCGGATCGCTCTCCCAGGTGGTCTCCACCTGTCCGCGCTCCGCGAGGCGGATCAGGATGGGGTAAAGCGTCCCGGCCTTCAGGTCGAGCGCGCGACACAGCTCGTAGCCGTGGCTCCAGTCCGCTCCGCGGGTGGCCAGAGCGTGCAGCACCGCGGCTGTCTGGGGCGACGGGCGTCGTGCCATGCGACCAATATCTACCTAGGTAGTCTTTCGCGCAAGATCCGGTGGTCCTTGCCTCACGATCCCGACCTGCGGTCAGAACCTCGCGGTCTCGGTGTAGGTTCCCCACTCGTCGCGGAGCACGTCGCAGATCTCACCGAGGGTCGCTTCGGCCCGGGCAGCCGCCAGGATCGGCGGCACCAGGTTCTCGGTGTCGGTTCGGGCGGACCGCCGGAGCTCGGTCAAGGTCCGGGTGACCAGGGCGTCGTCGCGGGCGGCGCGCCGGGCGGCGAGGACCTCTCGCTGTGCCACCTCGACCTCGTGGCTGACCCGCAGGATCTCGATCTCCCCGGACACGGTGGCGGTGTGGACGTTCACCCCGACGATCTTCTTGTCGCCCTTCTCCAGCGTGGTCTGGTACGTGAACGCCGCGTCGGCGATCTCGGAGGTGAACCAGCCGTCCTCGATGCCGCGCAGCAGCCCGGAGGTGACCGGACCGATCGGGTGCGTCACGTCCTCACCGCCGCCCAGCTCGATGATCTGGGTGAAGATCCGCTCCGCCGCCGCCTCCAGCTCGTCGGTCAGCGCCTCGACGTACCAGGAACCGCCGAGCGGGTCGGCCACGTTGGTCACCCCGGTCTCGGCGGCGAGCACCTGCTGGGTTCGCAGGGCGATCTCCGCCGAGGACTCGCTCGGCAGCGCGAGAGTCTCGTCGAGCGCGTTCGTGTGCAGCGAGTTCGTCCCACCCAGCACGGCGGCGAGTGCCTCCACGGCGGTCCGGACCACGTTGTTGTACGGCTGCTGAGCGGTCAGCGACACGCCGGCCGTCTGGGTGTGGAAGCGGAGCCACTGAGCCTTGGCGGTCGCCGCCCCGTACCGGTCACGAAGCCAGCGGGCCCAGATCCGCCGGGCAGCCCGGAACTTGGCGATCTCCTCGAAGAAGTCGATGTGCGCATCGAAGAAGAAGCTCAGACCCGGGGCGAAGGCATCCACCTCGAGTCCCCGGGACAGGCCCAGCTCGACGTAGCCGAAGCCGTCAGCCAAGGTGAAGGCCAGCTCCTGCGCTGCCGTCGAGCCCGCCTCGCGGATGTGGTAGCCGGAGACGCTGAGCGGCTTGTACGCCGGCACCTCGGCCAGGCAGAACTCCATCAGGTCGCCGATCAACCGCAGGTGCGGCTCGGGCCCGAAGAGCCACTCCTTCTGCGCGATGTACTCCTTGTAGATGTCGGTCTGCAGGGTGCCGTTGAGTCGGTCGATCGGCACACCCTGGCGCTCGGCAGCCACCAGGTACATGCAGAAGATCGGAACAGCCGGACCAGAGATCGTCATCGAGGTGGTGACCGCGGCGAGGTCGATGCCGGCGAACAGCAGGTCCATGTCAGCAGCCGAGTCGATGGCCACGCCGCAGTGCCCGACCTCGCCGAGGCTCAGCGGGTCGTCGGAGTCGCGGCCCATCAAGGTGGGCATGTCGAACGCCACACTCAACCCGCCGCCGCCGGCATCCAGGATCATCCGGTAGCGCTCGTTGGTCTGCTGGGCGTTGCCGAAGCCGGCGAACTGCCGGATGGTCCACGGGCGGCCGCGGTATCCGGTGAGGTGCAGACCACGGGTAAACGGGTACTCCCCCGGCCAGCCGATCCGTTCCATCCGTTCGTCCGCGGCCTCGTCGGATGGGCCGTAGACCGGATCGACCTCGTCGCCGGAAAGCGTAGTGTAATCCGCATCCTGGATCTGGCCCTTGGCCTCCGCCTGGGCGTACGCCGCCGCCCAGCGTTCGCGCCCCGTCCGTCCATCCTTCGTGGTCATGACGCCTCCCAGCTGAACACTAGGACGCCCTAGTAACCGAGCCAAGGATCGGTCGCGCGCCGTTTCTCCGCACGCGG
>DASQLI010000162.1:0-2008 GCA_035630075.1 Microlunatus sp. | reverse complement strand
ACCCTCGGGTGACGGCAGGGACTCACCCCGCCGAAGGGAGACGCAATCCATGATTGTTCTGGGACTGATCCTGCTGGTAATCGGCCTCGTGGCCAGCATCAGCATCCTCACCACGATCGGCGCGATCCTGCTGGTCGTCGGGCTGATCCTCAACCTCGTTCCGATCGGCGGCACCCGCCGGCGCGTGTACTAGCGTCTCCGGCCTTCGGCAACGATGGCCCACAGACCCACCACGGGGGAGGCGGCGCCCCGGACCGACACCGGTCCGGGGCGCCGTTGCGTGTGGCCAGCGGCTGTGGTCAACGGCTGGCCGCCCGCTGGTACTGGCGGAAGGAGAGCGGCGCGAACACCGCGATGATGAGGACCACCCAGATCAGCGTGTAGGCCACCGGGTGGGTCAGCGACCAGGGGCTGGTCGGCTCGGTGCCGGGCAAGGTGTTGCCGAACAGGTTGCGGGCCGCCTGGGTGACCGACGAGACCGGGTTCCACTCGGCGAACGTCTTCAGTGGGCCGGGCAGGTTGTCGACGGTCACGAACGTGTTGGCGATGAAGGTGATCGGGAAGATCACGATGAACGAGGCGTTGTTGACCACCTCGGGCGCACGGACCAGCAGCCCGACGTAGGCCATCACCCACGAGATCGCGTAGGCGAACACCAGCAGCACCGCGAACCCGGCCAGGCCCTCCAGCACCGACGTCCGGATCCGCCAGCCGATCAGCAGACCGGTCAGGGCCATCACCACCAGGCTGATCACGTTGATGCCGATGTCGGCGAAGGTGCGGCCCATCACCACCGAGCCGGGGGACATGGGCAGCGACCGGAACCGGTCGATGATGCCCTTCTGGAGGTCCTCGGCGAGGCTGTAGCCGGTGAAGGTCGAGCCGAACACCACGGTCTGGGCGAAGACGCCCGCGATCAGGAACTCCTTGTAGTCGACCCCGGTGCCCTGGTCGCCGATGGCGTCGCCGAAGACGAACGCGAACAGCAGCACGAACATGATCGGCGAGAGCGTCGTGAAGACCAGCAGGTCGGGCACCCGCAGGATCTTCTTCAGGTTGCGGCGGGTGATCGTGGTGGTGTCGGAGACCGCCTCGGAGATCGCGCTCACGACGCCACCTCCTGCGCCTTGGAGTCTTCGGCGTCGTCGGCAACGTCGGCCTCCTCGGCCGCGTGTCCGGTGAGCTGCATGAACACGTCGTCGAGGGTCGGCCGGCTCAACCCGACGTCGGTGATCGGTACACCCGCCCGGTCGAGCCGTCGCAGGAGCTCCATCAGGTCGGCGGCGCCGCCCGAGACCGGCACCGTCAGCAGCCGGTCGCGCTGGTCGACACGGGGTGGGCCGATGCCGATCCCGTGGGCCTCGTCGCTGGCCCGGGCGAGGTCGGCGTGGTCGGCGACCGTGATCTCGATCCGCTCGCCGCCGACCTGCGACTTCAGCTCGTCGGCGGTGCCGAGCGCGATCACCTGCCCCCGGTCGATCACGGCGATCCGGTCGGCGAGCCGGTCGGCCTCCTCGAGGTACTGCGTGGTCAGCAGCAGCGTGGTGCCGCCGGCCACGAGGTCCTCGATCACGTCCCACATCCCCGCGCGGCCACGCGGGTCGAGCCCGGTCGTGGGCTCGTCGAGAAACAGCACGGGCGGCTCGGCCACCAGCGCCCCGGCCAGGTCCAGCCGGCGCCGCATCCCGCCGGAGTAGCCCTTCACCTGCCGGTCGGCGGCCTCGGTCAGGTCGAAACGCTCGAGCAGCGTGTGCGCCCGCTGGCGGCTGGCCTTCGCGCCGAGGTGGTAGAGCCTCCCGACCATGTCGAGGTTCTCGTAGCCGGTCAGGTGCTCGTCGACCGCGGCGTACTGCCCGGAGACACCGATCCGGCGCCGAAGCTTGCGCGCGTCACGGACGACGTCGAGCCCCACCACCTCCGCGGTGCCCCGGTCGGCCTCCAGCAGCGTCGTCAGCACCCGCACGGTGGTCGTCTTCCCCGCGCCGTTGGGCCCCAGCAGACCCATCAC
>DASQLI010000161.1:0-2785 GCA_035630075.1 Microlunatus sp. | reverse complement strand
GGCGCGCAGCGACCGACATCACACGGGTCGACCGCTCGGGCGGGATCTGATCTTCACCTGGCGGGAAGCACCGTCGGCAGACCGAACTTCTCGAACAGGCTGGTGTCGAAGTACGCCACCACGTGCGCCACCTGGCCGTCGCGGAGCTCCAGCTGCTGGATTTGGAACGCTCGGTGGACGCCGTTTTCGTCGCGCATGTAGAGGCCGAAGGCGGGCTGTCCGTTCGCGCCGACCGGCACCATCCGCTGGTCTCCCGGCCCCTCCGCCGGGCAGTAGTTCGTGACGAGGTGCCTGATCGCCTCGGTGCCGCGATACCACGCGGTGAAGGGTGGCATCTCCCAGACCGCGTCGGTTTTCAGCAACGCGACGATCCTGGCGACGTCGTAGGCCTCGAACGCGTCCACGTAGTCCTCCAGCAGCTGCCTGGTGCGGGGGTCGTCGAGGGCGTCGGTCGGCTGCTCGGCCTCAGGATCGACCTTGGCGAGGTGGGCCCGGGCGCGTTGCAGGCTGCTGTTCACCGCCGCGACCGACAACTCGAGAGCCTCGGCGACCTCGCTCGCCTGCCAGGCGAGCACGTCGCGCAGAATCAGCACCGCCCGCTGCGGCGGCGTGAGGTGCTGCAGCGCGGCTACAAAGGCGAGCCGGATGCTCTCCTTCGACACGATCTCGTCGCCGGGGTCGTCGGCGGCCTGCTGCCACACGACCGAGTCCGGCAGCGGCTCGAGCCAGGCGATCTCGTGCCGCGTCTCCAGCTCCCCGCTCGGTGTGCCACTGGGCTGACCGACCCCGGTCGGCAGGGTCCGGCGGTGCTTGCTACCCAAGGCGCTCAGGCACGCGTTGGTGGCGATCTGATACATCCAGGTGCGCACCGACGACCGGTTCTCGAAGTTGTGATAGGCCTTCCAGGCCCGCAGGTAGGTCTCCTGGACGAGATCCTCCGCGTCGTGCACCGAGCCGAGCATCCGGTAGCAGTGGGCGGTCAGCTCACCGCGCAGCGGCTCGACCATCGCCATGAAGGTCTCGTCGACTGAGGTGGCCAGGGTCATGAGCGGAGCCTCTCGGGAGTGAGGAGCATCATGCGCCCGAAACTACTCGGACCCTCCGACACTCGCCACCCCGACGATTTTCATCCACGCGGTCGGTCCACCTGACCGTACGCCCTCATGTCGACGCTTCGGGAGACCGTCATGCACCGGATGATCTTCATCAACCTGCCCGTCACCGACCTGATCACGTCGACGGCCTTCTACGTCGGCCTCGGCTTCGAGCTGAACCCCGACTTCTCGGGCGACGAATGCAGCTGCATCGTCATCTCAGACACGATCTTCGTGATGCTGCTGACCCGCGACCGGTTCGCCGACTTCGCCGCCGGACCGGTCGGCGACGCGACCGCAGCGACGACCGTGATCAACTGCCTGTCGGCCGGCAGCAGCCAGGAGGTGGACGATCTCGTGGCTCGGGCCCTGGCCGGGGGCGGCAAGCCGTGGCTGGACAAGATGGTCGATGGTCCGATGTACGGTCACAGCTTCGCCGACCCGGACGGTCACGTCTGGGAGGTCCTGCACATGGCCGTCTGAGACCCGTCGACAGGCTCAGGGCGCGGCCCTTCGACAGGCTCAGGGCGCGGTCGCCGTCGACAGGCTCAGGGCGCGGTCGCCGTCAGAAGTGGTGGTTGGCGGTGCCCACGTCGAAGTGGTCGACCGTGGTCTCGCGACCGATCAGAAAGCGGTCGTCCTCGGGATAGAACACCGCGCGGGAGATGTCTGCGCCGGCGAACGCCTCGATGTCGTCGCGGCTGCGCCAGAGCGACAGGGTGGTGACCTCGCACCGGTCGGCGGCGAGGTCGCGATAGACCGCCCAGGCACCGAGGTTGCCTGGTGTCTCGTAGTACTCGCGTAGCCCGGTCTGCTCGAGGTAGGCCTGGTACGCCTCGCGGTCGGCGGGCCGGATCCAGCCCGTCCAGCGGCGCAGCACGGTGGGTTCGCTCATGTCCCCACCGTGCCGCGCGGATCCGCGGGTGGCCAGGCCCGAATGCCAGGTTTGGCCGGCATCAGCGCCAACCCGGGCGATCCGGGCGCTGAGGTCAGCGGGAGAACCGCAGTGTCACCAGCTGGAACGGGCGCAGCCGCAGCCGGGCGACACCGTCGACCAGATCGCCGCAGGCCCGCACCCCGGAGGTGCCGGTCCGCTCGAGCAGGTCGGTGCCTACGACGGACCGAGCTCCGTCGGTCAGCTCGACGGTGGCCTCGGCGCGGGCGCCGTGCGACTCGTACAGCCGGACGATCACGTCGCCCGACCGGTCGTTGGCCAGCTTGACCGCCTCGACCACCACCGCCGGGTTGTCCACGCTCACCAGTGGGGCGAAGCCCTCAGCGCCGGTGACGATGCGAGCCGGCAGGTTCGTTCGGTAGCCCTCCTCGACGGCGTCGCCGATGGTGGCGGCCGGCCGGACGGACACCAGCAGGGTGTGCTGGCCCTGGTCGGCGTCGGGATCGGGGTAGCGCGGGGCCCGGATCAGCGACAGGTTCACCGTCGTGGTGGTGCCGCCGTCGTCCCGGGTGGTCCGGTACGCGTCATAGCCGTACGTCGAGTCGTTGGTCACCGCGACGCCGTAGCCGGGTTCGCCCACGTGCACGAACCGGTGCGCGCAGGTCTCGAACTTGGCGTCCTCCCACGAGGTGTTGGTGTGCGTGGGTCGGTACAGGTGGCCGAACTGGGTCTCCGCCGCCACGTTGTCGGCGTGCACGTCGAAACCGAAGCCGAGCTTGAGCAGCTTCTGCTGCTC